>JAOZRC010000546.1 GCA_029940345.1 Desulfobacterales bacterium | reverse complement strand
GGAGCGGCATATTTGTAGCAAATTGTTTCAGATCCTTTTTCAGAGCCCCATCGGGGCGGCATATTTGTAACAAAAACAGTTCAGGTCCCGTCATTATTCATAAGCTGAAGATAATTCTACGAACATTCCAATTAGATTATTATTGCTACAAACATGCCGCCCCGATGGGGCTCTATCTGATTTCGCAGTTTTTTACTACAAATATGCCGTCCCTATGGGACTCTGAATGAATTGCACAGGTCGAAAGATTTCAGGTTCATTGCGGATCTGAATCTGTATCAGCCACATAATCGTTGATGCGCTTGTATCAAACATTTTTGTTCACATATTTTTATGGAAGGATATTCGATTTTGCCTGAAAATACAATTCAACCCAAGCTTTGTCAGAAATGTGTGCTGCCTGAAACCTTCCCCGGCATAAAATTTGACGCCGCCGGTGTTTGCAGCTATTGCCAAAAAGATGAAAAAACCATAGAAAAGGCGCCTGTTAGAAAAGCGCAATACCGTCAACGTCTGGATCAATTGGTTAAAGAAACCCAGGCGGAGGCCAGAACTTATGACGCGATCATGGCTTACAGCGGCGGCAAAGATTCCAGCTATACGCTCAAGCTCTTGCGGGATCGCTATGATCTTCGCATTGCGGCGCTCACTTTTGATAATCACTTTGTTTCACCCGCCGCTTATGACAACATTAAAAAGGTGTGCGACGCGCTGCATGTCGATCATATCATTTTTAAGCCTCCCTGGTCTGTAATCAAACCCCTTTTCGCACTGACCGCTCAGACGGATCCGTTTGCGGCACCCACCCTTTTACGCGCCAGCAGTATCTGTACGGCGTGTATCGGACTGGTGAAAAGTCTGGTACTGAAAACCGCGCTTGAAATGTCAATTCCGCTGGTAGCCTTTGGATGGTCACCTGGTCAGGCGCCGATTCAATCCGGCATAATGAAAACCAATCCTCGCTTGATTCGTATGAATCAGTCGGCTTTAAAAAAAGCACTTCCTGTTGAAATCGCCGCTTCAATCACTCCGTATCTGCTTCCAGATCAATATTATGAAAAATATGACCATAAATTTCCCCATAATATTCATCCGTTGGCTTTTTTCGATTATGATGAAACGGCCATCAAGGAAGAATTGGGAACCATCGGATGGCAGGCGCCGTCCGACACCGACACCAACTCCTCCAATTGCCTGCTCAATGCGTATGCCAATCAATGTCATATCAAACGCTGCAGTTTTCATCCGTATGTGTGGGAAATTGCCAACCTGGTTCGTCAGGGTGTGATGACGCGCAATGAAGGGATCGAAAAAATCTATACGGAACAGAATGCTGAAATGGTTCGTTATGCCCAAACGAGGTTAACATGATGGATGAAATAAAAGCAAAAATAAGAGCGTTTATTGTTGAAAATTTTCTATACGGTGAAGACAGTGAGCTGGATGATGATACTTCTTTTTTGGGAGATGGCATTATTGATTCGACCGGAATTCTGGAACTGGTCGGTTTCCTGGAAGAAACGTTTGAGATCGAAGTTGATGATGAGGAGCTTTTACCCGAAAATCTGGATTCGCTTGATAATGTAGCGGCTTATGTGGCACGGAAAATATAAATTATTTTATAACAGTATGGAAAAATCCACAAGAAAAAACAACTGTCACATTCCTTGCCTGATCCATCATTTTTTAGAAAAAAGCGCCCAATTATTCCCGGATAAGATCGCTCTGATCCATGAAAATGTGCGGGCGAGTTATTTCCAGATTAATACGGCGGCTGACAAACTGGCTTGTCGGCTTATTGATTTAGGAATTAAGCCGGGCGATCGTGTCGCTATATTTTTAGATAATTGTCAGGAATATGTCATCAGTTATTATGGCATCCTTAAAACGGGGGCGATTGCCGCTCCTCTGAGCCGTGATCTGAAACCGGATGGTCTGAGGCTGCTTTTAGGGAAACTGAGACCTAAAATTATTATCTCGGAGCGTAAATTTGAAAGACGTCTTAAAGCGGCGGACCTTGACGCTACCGACCTGAAAGCAATGATTTTGTTAAATCCCAAAATCGGATGGAAAGATGTTTCTTTCCAGGTGCTGGCATGGGACGATTTGAAACACCAAGACACTGCTTTACCACCGGATATTATAATTGAGGAATCATCTCCGGCTAGTATCATTTTCACTTCCGGTACCACCGGAACGCCCAAAGGCGTCGTTTTGTCACACAAAAACATCGTTTCCAACACGGAAGCCATCTGCGACTATTTGCAGCTAACCGAGAATGATGTTCAAATGGTAGTGCTTCCATTTTTCTATGTGATGGGAAAATCGCTTTTAAACACCCATTTCGCAGCAGGCGGAACGATTGTTATCAATAATACGTTTGCGTATCCCGCCAGCGTGGTCAAACAGATGATCGATGAAAAAGTGACCGGCTTTTCAGGAGTGCCTTCCACATACACCTATTTGCTTCATCGCTCGCCATTGGCGTCTAAAGCAGATCAATTGAAATCGCTGCGTTATTGTTCACAGGCTGGCGGTCACATGTCCTTGCAGATCAAACAGCAATTACGCCAGATATTGCCGCCCCACATAAAAATATATATCATGTATGGCGCCACCGAGGCCTCGGCACGAATTACTTTTCTTGAACCGAAACATTTTGAAACCAAAATGGAATCTATTGGCAAACCGCTTGCCAATGTCAGGCTTTATGTGTTAGATAGTAATGGAAAAGAAGTTGCAGATGGCCAGAGGGGCGAATTGGCAGCCGTCGGCCCCAATATTATGCAAGGTTACTGGCAAGAACCAGAAGCGACCGCGTCTGTTTTAGATCTGAAAGGGTATCATACGGGTGATCAGGGCTATCGTGATAAAGACGGCTTCTATTATTTGGCGGGACGCAAGGATAACATGTTAAAAGTCGGTGGCCATCGCATCAATCCCATGGAAATTGAAGATGTGTTAATGGCGACGGATTTGGTATTGGAAACTGCGGTGGTGGGTGTGCCGGATAATCTTCTCGGCCATCGGCTGATTGCTGTCATTGCTCCCAAAGATGCTTCGGTTGATATAAACCGGATATTACGAATATGCGCTGAAAAACTGCCTAAATATAAGCAGCCATCGGAGCTTAAACTTGTGAGGGGATTGCCGAAAAAGAGCAGCGGTAAAATTGATCGGTATAGATGTTTACAAATGTTGGAAGACATTGAAGATATGTGAGTATTGTTCGGGAACGGATGAAAAGCTGAACAGAAAAAGATAAATCGTAATTAAACGCGAGGAATAAAACAATGACTGCCATTGCAATCACACAAGCGCACAATAATTTATTTAGTATTGTCAATCGTGTATTTCAAACTAACGAAAGGATTATTATTTCCCAGAAAGGTAAAAATGTGGCTGCTATCATAGGCCCTGAAGACATTCAATTTTTGAAAAACATAGACGTTTTAGAAGATCGGATGCTTAACGAAATAGCTGATGAAGCGATGGAAGAACCGGGTGAAAATATTTCATTTAAAGAAATGAAAAAACAATTTGGCCGCAGCTAATGATATACAAAATAGAATTCAGGCCGGGTGTTACAAGGCAATTAAAAAAGGCATCAAAAGAAGTTGAGGATTGGTTTTTTGAGGTTACTGAAAGACTAGCTTTAAATCCGAAACCGAAGAATTCCAAAGCAATGACAAATAGCCCTTATAGGCGAATCAAACCTGATAGGCAGATAGATAGTCTGAAAACAAAACAATACAAAGCTGTACAGAATTTTCGTCTTGTTTATTTATTGCATGAAGACGCTATCGAAGTGATAATCATTAGTGTTGCACAAAGAAAAGAAGTCTATAAGAGACTGGCTCAATTCTTATAAAAACATTAGCCTGAGTCAGTTAAGAATGAAGAATATAGCGTCTTTCATAAGGTCTGATACTAAAAATTTGATAGTTCCTACAATGCTAAAACAAAACGCCTATACGATTCAGGATGAAATTTTTTTAGATGCTTTGGAGATCATCTATACCAATTTTTATGAAACCTCTTATGCCATTGTCGGAGGCGGCGCGGTTCAGGCTTATTCGTCATCAGTGACGATAAAAACGACTGGTCTGAATTCAGTCAAAGATATAAACGGCCTATCCCTTATTTTACGAAAAACCGGCAATATTGATTTGATATTTAAAGATGATGCCGCCGACTTGAGCGAAAAATTTAATCTGATCATTGAACGTTTGGCTGGTATTTACACATTTCATAGCTTTTT
>JAOZRC010000545.1 GCA_029940345.1 Desulfobacterales bacterium | reverse complement strand
GGTTTCGCGGTCACCAATATGCAGGCCGATGTTTTAAGCTCATTGATCATGCCGGTGCGCATCGGAAAAAAGTCCGTTGAATTTGTGGCAGATCTGATTGAAGAAGGCATTCGCCATTGTGTTTCGGAAGCGCGTTTAAGCATCAAAAAAATTTCCGGTATCGGCATCGGAATTCCTGGGCTGGTCAGCGGCGAAGAGGGCATAACATACTGGTCTCCATTGTATAGAAAAGGCAATAACACGTTGAGGGATCTGATCCAAAAACGCTTAAAAATACAGACATATATTGAAAACGATGCGAATACCGTCACATTGGCTCAACAGTGGTTTGGTGAAGGGAAAGGGGTCGATAACTTTTTAGTGGTCACTGTTGAGCATGGTGTCGGCATGGGCATTGTCGTCAATGGGCAGCTTTACAGAGGATTCAAAGGAATTGGCGCCGAATTCGGCCACATGGTTATCAAACCTAGGGGCGCGCCATGTCGATGCGGAAAGCTCGGATGCATCGAAGCCTACGTGGCTGATTATTGCATTCTGAAAGCGGCCGTAGATGCATGCAAGGCCGGAAAGTGGCAATGTAAGGCTGTATCCTCCTTGACCATTGAAGAAGTTACAGATGCCGCCCAAAAAGGAGAACCTTGCCTTCGTAAGATATTTAAAAAGGGTGGGGAAATTTTGGGACTGGGCATCTCCGGCCTGATTCAGATTTTCAATCCTGAAAAGATCATTATCGCAGGTGAAGGTGTTCGGGCAGGAGACCTTTTGTTTGAACCGATGAGAAAGACAATCAAACTCCACACATCCCGCGAAATGGTCGCGACCCTTCAAATCGTCATCCAAAAATGGGAAGACACCGATTGGGCGCACGGCGCAGCCAGCCTTGTGCTGCAGGAGCTATATAAGTCACCGTTTAATAGGGTGCGGCCGGTGATATGAATGTCGAATGTCGAAGGTATGACGGGTTAACTAAAAAATGAACATCGAACATTGAACGTCCAACATCGAATCTGGCCGCCTTTTAAAGCCGATTCGTGGGCTAAAATACCGACACTTGTCCAGTTTGCCGATTGGGCGGCATTTGGAAAGGGATCACGGCCTTCCACCAGGCTCATCACAAATTCATGCGCCAGGTGTGGATGCGATCCGCCGTGTCCGGCACCCTGGGTGAAGGACAGATGTTGCTGATCATCCAGATCGTAAACGCCTTTGGTTGTGAACATCCGGATCGGTTCCGGCAGCAGGTGGGCGTAATCCGGAACCTTGACGCGTTCGGGAATTTCCGGCTCAGGTTTCTTGGCCGTATGGATCACCGCGTCTTCACCCTCGATCAGCGGCCATTCATAAGTTTTTTTAGTCCCGTAGACATCAAAACTTTCGCGGTATTGACGGGATGTATCAAACAGCGAGCGGTAGACCCGGGCACACAGATCGGAATCTTTGATTTTAATATGAGTGGTTTCGACCGCAAAGGGAGAATTATACTCCGGAATCAGTTCTTCGCGGATCGTCCCGGAGCCGAAACAGGACACATATTCCGCGATGGCATCGGTCAATGCCAGGCAGGGCGCCACGCAATGGGTGGCATAGTGCATGGGCGGCAAGCCCGGCCAGTAATTCGGCCAACCATCCATGTCCTGCTGGTGGCTTGCCTGCAGGAACTGGATTTTTCCCAGCTCCCCCTTTTGATACAATTCTTTGACAAATAAAAACTCGCGGCTGTAAACGACGGTTTCCATCATCATGTATTTTTTACCGGTTTCCCGGCTGAGGCGCGCAATTTCCTGACACTCCTCCACTGTCGTTGCCATGGGAACAGTACAGGCAACATGCTTGCCGGCTTTTAAAGCCTTGATGGATTGGGACGCATGGTCGGGAATGGGGGTGTTGATGTGTACGGCCTCAATCTCAGGGTCTTGCAGCAGTTCATCAAAATCCGTGTATCTGTTCTCAATACCAAACGAGTCCCCGATTTGATTGAGTTTATCTGCCGTGCGCTGGCAGATAGCGTACAAATTCGCATGTAGATGGCGCTGGTAAAGCGGGATGAACTCAGCGCCAAAACCAAGACCGACAATGGCAATATTTATTTTGTCACTATTTATTTTGTCACTCATTGTTTCCCTCCTTGTATTTTATTTTGATGCTCCTTTCAGCACTAATTTTTCAGAAGATTGTCTCCGGTTGCCGGGTTGAAGAAGTGCAGTTTTTCCGGTTTCATTTGAAATCGAATCATGGTATCCAGATCCAGGCTTACCTCCGCATCGACGGTCGCCCTTAGAATTAAATCGGCTATTTTAAGGCTGATAATTTTTGACATCCCCATATTTTCAATTGCATACACGCTTGCTTCGATACCGTTATCCGTGGAAAGGGTGATGTCTTCGGAGCGGATGCCGACTTCCAGCTCACCGTGAAATCCGTCGATGCGCTTTAAGGCCTCCTGACTGAGTTCAAGTTCAAATTTATCAGGGCTGATTACCAGGCTATTTTCCTGAATCCTTGCGCTTAACAGATTCATGGTCGGCGTGCCCACGAATTCAGCAACGTAGGTATTAATCGGATGATTGTACACTTCGTATGGGGTGCCGATCTGCAATAGTTTGCCTTTTCGAAGCACCCCGATGCGTTCCCCCATGGTCATGGCCTCAACCTGATCGTGGGTGACATAGAGAAAGGTGGCCCCCAGGTTCATTTGCAAGCCCTTCAATTCAGACCGCAGGACCTCTCTTAGTTTCGCATCCAGATTGGACAGGGGTTCGTCCATTAAAAATATTTTAGGGTCACGTACAATGGCCCGCCCGATAGCCACGCGCTGCATCTCACCGCCACTGAGCTTGTCGGTTTTGCGATCCAGCAAATGCTCAATTTGAAGTGTTTGGGCGGTTTTTCGCATCCGTTTTTCTATGCCTGCAGCGGTCAAATTTCTAATTTTTGATTTCAGAGGGAATTCGAGGTTTTGCCTGACCGTGTAGTTAGGATAGAGTGAATAATACTGGAACACCATTGCCACATCTCTTTCCGCCGGCCCCCAATCATCGACAATCTGATGGTCGATGTCGAACGGCTTCGGGCCGGACGCCCAATGTCAAACGGTTGGCAGGCACACCTTGCGATTCGATTTGGTGAAAAAGCGATTTGGAAAATGGAAACGCCGCCGTTTCTTCTCCCAGGAAGCATTGCGTACAGGTTTCACCCGCACCCAGTTTACAGTCTGAAATGTTCATAACCGGGCTGCCAATAAACTGCGCCACGAACAGGTTGGCGGGATGGTTGTAAACCTCGGTCGGCGACCCCACCTGCTGGAGAATCCCATCATCCATGATAGCAATTTTATCTGCCATAGACATGGCTTCGACCTGGTCATGGGTTACGTAAAGGGTGGTACTTTTGATTTCAATGTGCAGGCGCTTTAACTCGGTGCGCATCTCTTCTCTTAATTTGGCATCAAGCGAGCCGATCGGCTCGTCCATCAGGATTGCCCTGGGGCGGCGCACCATGGCCCGGCCCACCGCCACCCGCTGCATATCGCCGCTGCTTAACGCTGAAGGGTTCTTTTTGAGGATGGACTCTATTTGCAGGACCCTGGCGACTTCACCTACCCGCTTTTCAATGGTCTGGGGCGATTTTTTGGTGGCTTTCAGGGGAAAGGCGAAATTCCCATATACACTCAGATGGGGGTAGAGCGCATAGAGCTGAAACACGAAAGCAATATCACGGTCACTGGCTTTCAGATGATGCACCGGCTTGGCGTCGATCAGGATCTTGCCGGAATCGATTTCTTCCAACCCGGCAATGGCCCGCAGCGTGGTTGTTTTGCCGCAACCGGATGCCCCCAGCAAAACCAGGAATTCGCGATCCTTGATCTCCAGGTTTAATTTGCGAATGACGTAGTTTTTACCGAAGTATTTTTCAATATCAATTAATTTGATATCCGCCATGGAAGTATTTTCCTGCTATACTCGTGAAGGCCATAATTGGTGATTTTATAATTGATCAATGCCATAATTTATAGGCGTAAGACATAGTTTAAAATCACCAATTATGACCGTGCCAAGTATATACAAGTATTTCTAATAAAAAATTAGTTTTAAGGAATGGGGACAAAATAACATACCCATTTTCAGAAGAGGAGTGCAAACTTCAGTTTGCGTGTAATTCAAGACTGTCGGTTAATGCACTGATGTAGGGTGCGTTAGCGGAGCGTAACGCACCGTGTTAATATAAATAATCAGTCAGGATAATGATTTTGGTGCGTTACGGCTGACGCCTAA
>JAOZRC010000544.1 GCA_029940345.1 Desulfobacterales bacterium | reverse complement strand
CATTTCAATTATCTCTAATTTCGGTTATTCTGAGAAGTAAGCTCGTATATTACGTTTAAACTTTCAGATAATCAATTGCGTTAAAGCTAGCGGGAGGAGGTATAGACAGTCACCCATTAAATTTCACTGCGTTATCGGTCGTCATCGTATTACAATACAGCCCCTCCCTCTAGCCTTGTGAAATGTAATATGTGACTGTCTATATTGTATATATTATAGCTCCGACCGATAACGTAGTGCCCCAAATACTAAATCGGGCTTAAACTCAGGTGATTTTATAAACGTCTGTAAAAATTTCAAACTTCACGCCAATGCAATATATACGTACCCAATTTTGGTTTTCCCGAATAGAGGGAGTGCAAACTTGGGCTTGCAGGAATTAAAAGGAAATATCAAAATTGGGATACTATATAAAATAGCATATTAATTAGCAAGTGCTTTTGACTGGAATCGGAGTGCCAGAGGGAGGGTTCGCAAGGTGTGGGTTTCCCATGCGTTTGTCAGGGTGAAGAATTTTTTTAAAAAGGCATGATTAAAGGCATGACCCGATTTTTCGATGACCAAATGACCTAAAAGCGGTATTCCCAGGAGGGAAAAATCGCCGATACAATCAAGGATTTTGTGTCTGACAAATTCATTTTCATAGCGTAGACCACTTTCATTCACAATTCCTTCTTTACTGACAACAACAACATTATCCAATGAAACACCGCTGGCTAAACCGTAGCGTTTAAGATATTCATATTCATCCAGAAACCCGAACGTACGCGCTTTGCTGATTTCTTCGGTAAAAAGTTTGTCCGTTACCGTCAAGGAGTAGGATTGGTTTCTAATCAAAGGATGATCGTAATCAATCGTATAGGTTATTTTAAACGTTGGTGACGGATATGCACAAACGGATTTTCCGTTTTCCCTGAGTTCAATCGGTTCTGTGATAACAAAGAAAAACCGATGCGCCAGTTGGGTCATGATACCAGCCGATTTGATCAATTCGGTAAACGGGCCGGCACTGCCATCCATAATGGGCATTTCATAATCATCAATTTCAACAATTGCATTATCAATCGAAAGGCCGGCGAAACTGGCCATCAAATGTTCAATGGTTGAAACGATAAAACCATCATAGCCGATTACTGTGGCCATACTCGTATCAACCACCATTGTGAAATTCGCGGAAATACTGGGACGGTCAGGTAAATCGGTGCGGATAAATTTTATTCCGTGATTCATGGGTGCCGGTTTAATGGTTAGGTGGACTCTTTTACCGGAATGAACGCCAACTCCGGAGCAGCTTACCGCTCTTGCTAATGTTCTTTGATTATAATAAATGCACATTATGGATGTTTGCTTTTTAGAGGTTTTATGTTACTGCTACTAAATACTAATATCTGTTAGCGTAAATCTATCTATATTCACTTTTTTTTGATTTGTAAATAGTGAAAAGATAATAGAGGTATCAGACAATTCATTTCACAAGGTTAGGAGGAGAAAACGTGTTAGCCAAGGTTTTCAGTAGCGCGGTTATCGGTATTGATGCTTATTTGGTTGAAGTTGAAGTGGATATCAATTTTGGCCTGCCGTTTTTCACGACCGTCGGCCTTCCGGAAGCAGCGGTGAAAGAAAGCAAAGAAAGAGTCAAATCAGCAATTAAAAATACGGGCTATACGTTCCCGGATGACCGTATCACCGTTAACCTGGCACCAGCCAATATCAAAAAAGAGGGCACCGGTTTTGATCTCCCCATAGCATTGGGTATATTGATTGCCACCCAACTGATTCCCCAGGATATCGTTTCCAAATATTTATTTATGGGCGAACTTTCATTGGATGGCCGCATCAAACCGGTAAACGGATCGCTTCCCATGGCAATCGCCGCCAAAGAAGCCGGCTATGAAGGCGTTATCATCCCTTTTGAGAACAGTCGCGAAGCGTCGGTCGTAGATGGCATTTCAGTTTTACCGGCAACTGCTTTACATCAGGTGATTGATTTTTTACGCGGCTTTACGTTGATAGAACCTGTTAAAACCGACATTAACGCATTGTTTGATTATGAAAACCGCTTTGATTATGATTTTTCCGAAGTCATGGGACAGGAACATGTCAAGCGTTCCCTGGAGGTCGCCGCCGCCGGGGGGCATAATTTGGTGATGATCGGCCCTCCCGGATCGGGCAAAACCATGTTGGCCAAACGCTTACCGACGATTCTTCCGCCCATAACATTTAATGAAGCGATTGAAACCACCAAAATTTTTTCAGTGGTGGGAATATTGGATACGGAACAAGCATTGGTCACCCAAAGACCGTTTCGTTCCCCGCACCACACCATTTCAGATGCGGGACTCATCGGCGGCGGCCATATTCCCCGGCCCGGAGAGGTCAGTTTAGCGCATAATGGCGTTCTTTTCCTGGATGAATTGACGGAATTTAAAAAGCATGTTTTGGAAGTGCTTCGACAGCCACTGGAAGATTTAAAAGTGACAATTTCCAGGGCCATAACAACCATTACCTATCCGGCCAGTTTTATGCTGGTTGCCGCCATGAATCCCTGCCCCTGCGGTTTTTTTTCCGATCCGCTGCATGAATGCCGGTGTTCGCCACAGCAAATTCAAAAATACCGCTCTAAAATTTCCGGTCCGTTGATGGACCGCATTGATATTCATGTGGAAGTTCCGGCCGTCCCCTACAAAGACCTGATGCTTGAAACCGAATCCGAACCCTCCCGTGCCATCCGAAAACGTGTGACCGGGGCGCGCTCCTTTCAAACAGAAAGGTTTTCACAAACCAAAATCCATTGTAATGCGCAAATGAGCAACCGCCAGATTAAAAAGCACTGCGCTATAGATGCGGCATCGTCGCAATTGCTTCAATCCGCTATTGAAAAACTGGGCCTTTCCGCTCGCGCCTATCATCGTATTTTAAAGATAGCTCGTACCATTGCTGATCTTGAAGGTGTCCCAGCGATTAAAACCGAGCATATTTCAGAAGCGGTTCAATATCGGAGTTTGGATAGGGGCAAAATTGTTTGATATATGAAAAACTAAAAAGGCGGGACTGTCGAATCGGGGGACACCATACCTATTTAATTTTATAATTTGAAGCCCTTTTGAATCGTGCTTTAAAATAAAAAAATTGGGGCATAAAAAATAAATAGGTATGGTGTCCCCCGATCAAATCAAATAGTTAGGCCAATAGTTGTTTTTTTGTTCCGAATTGTCGTAGTGCTTGGAATTAAGGCCGGTTACATGACGGAGGTTAACTCTATGGTTTATGTTTTCAGAGTTACTGCTTAGACCCTTTTTCGGAAAATACTCTGGTGAACCCGTGTTCATTATCCTCGTGTTTCCCAGTTACAGACCATCCGTTTTTTTCTATGAGCGCAAAAAGCGGTTGGATTTATCCAACCCTTTGTTTTTATAGATATATAAATCAAAGGGTTTAAAATCTATATAGTATATGAAATCTTGAAAAAGGCACTGTAAGCCCATTTTACCTGTATATTCACGGAAAAATGGGTATTTTTTGCTTGAAAAATATCAAGTATATGTTATTTGTAGAACCATAAATCATATACTTGATAGGTGACGCATGGCTCAATTAGATCAGAATATAATCAGAACAGCGTGGAGACATCTTGAAAAAGGCAAAATATTTACTATAGTAGTCAGATTTTGGTTTGTTCTGGCACAAAAATTGCGTATTGACAAAAATAACCGTCCTTCGAATTGGCCAGTTCTTATATTTGGGCGAAAAATGAAGAATATCGATAGAGCGGAAAGCCGTTCCGCTTAAGGGGGGAGTGAACGGTTACCTTTGCTGCGTTGCCAAGATAATACCATAACCTGATACATGCTCATCAGTCGAGGCGTTACTTTAACGTTACATAAACATCTATAAACGTTACCTTGTTCCCCCAAATCCGTTAAAATCAGAACAAGTAAATAATTCACCATTTAATTTGCAGGTGTTTATATTGCGACTCGCCTCCTAAACGATTTTATTCAAAACCGTTGGCATGAATTATGCTTACATTAAAAAATATCAACCTGTGCGGTTGCTATCAAATGTAGGGTGGGCAACGTTTTATCACTCACCAGGTTAAAGCAGATGAATTAGGCCTGGCGACTGATTTTGTTAAAGGAAACAGCCTTTGCCCACCGATCCGGCTAAAAAACGGTGGGCAAAGTTAATTGCTTTAAACTATGTCCGGAGCCACACCTTTGTATCAGCTATACTCAGCAAGGTCATAATTGGTGATTTTCAGAATCAGAATCATAACGCTTCA
>JAOZRC010000543.1:3058-4285 GCA_029940345.1 Desulfobacterales bacterium | reverse complement strand
TATTATTATTCGGAGCACGGTTGCTTAGAACTTCTGTAAATTTTGATAATATCCCCGTAGGAAATCCATCACTCCAACGTGTATAACCCAATATTATTATATAAGTTTCTACACTATTTAAGGATATGGTAGCAGCAAATATATTGTTCTGAGGGACGTAAGTAGAGCCAAATCGCATTCCATTAAAATTTTCATCAGCAATGCAAGTGTATTCATTGTTTTTTAATTCTTCAAAAAAGAATTCTTTGAAATTAATAAAGTTCGTTATATTTTGATTAGGCTCTATCTCACTGAAATAAGCGTCTATTGCTATTTTATATATATCAAAAAGTTTCATAAGTTTTTCTTTTTTTTCGGATATGTCTATAAAACAATAACCAGTTGTTATACGGTTTTTTTTCCGGCTAATATGAAATTTCACATATCAGCCGACATGAATTTTGATTTATTTAGAATAGCTATAGTATTTAGATTTCAGTTTTCCACGCAGAATAGACGAAGTCAGCACGCCTTGTCAAGATTGTAAATTCTTTTCTGGAATTCACCTTAACCCAATGAATCAGCGACAATATCAATAATATCCGCCACTTTGGGCGGATTTTCCAGTTCAAGCGATTTAACGCCGTCATCCAACATCACCTGACAATAAGGGTAGGCGGTTCCGATCAGGTCTGCCTCGGTTTTCACAATTTCTTCCGCCCGAAGCAGGTTGATATTGCGGCCGCTGCTTTCATGCAGCCACATTCGGCCACCGCCGCCGCCACAGCAGAAACCGTTCTCCATGTTACGCTCCGTTTCGCGGAGATTCGCTTCTGGCACAGAACGGCAAATCTCTCTTGGCGGCAGATACACCTGGTTGTAGCGGCCTAAATAACAAGGGTCGTGAACGGCTATTTTATCGGCAACAGGATATTTCAAGGTAATCCGTTTGTTACGGATCAATTCCATAACGAACTCAGTGACATGAACAACTTCAAGATTAGATTCCAGAGTCGGACCCAGGGTCGAATATTCGTTTTTCAAAGTGTTCAGGCAATGCGGGCAGAGAGTAACGATTTTTTTAACTTCATGCCGCTTGAAAGCATCAATATTTTGCCAGGCAAGCTTTAAAAAAAGGGTCTCTTCGCCCAATCGTCGGGCCGGATCTCCGCAACACAATTCCTCTTGCGCCAAGATACCGAAACGAATGTCAGCGGCCTGAAGGATTTTTACCATGGCCCGTGCGGT
>JAOZRC010000543.1:0-3048 GCA_029940345.1 Desulfobacterales bacterium | reverse complement strand
TGAACATCCCACCCAAAACAAGATATCGGCTTGCGCGCCAGGATCGGATATTCGCCTTACATTGCGGTTTAACGCCCAGTCTCCCCGATGAGAAATGCCCTTGCCCTGAACATCGCCATACAATTCCATATCTCTGAGCATCGGATGGGCTTCAGCAGGCGCGCGTCCCTCGCCCATCACCTGATAGCGGCGTATATCAATAATTTTATCCATCGGTTCGGTCAACACCGGACACTGCGCCACACAGGCCATGCAGGTAGTGCATGCCCAAATCTCATCGGCGCTGATCGCTTTCTCAAGCAAAGGAGCACTCGACGCCCGCAGATGCTTTAACGGATTACGATTTATGTTTTCCACATCTTCAAAAAGAGCGCGCATGACTTTGCGGGGGGACAATGCTTTACCGGAAACAGAGGCCGGACAGTTCTCTTCACAGCGGCCGCAGGAAACGCAGGCTTCCACATCCAGAAGTTGTTTCCATGTGAAATCCTGAACGGTTTTGGCTCCGATTTGTCCTTTTTCAGGTACTATTTCTCTGAGTGATGCTCCGGACCGCTCTTTTTGGTAAAAAATATTCAAGGGTGCGGATGCCAGATGACGCATAAATGTATAAGGAACAGAAGCGATAAAAATCAGAACCGTAAAGAAATGAATGCGAATCATTATCTGCATGAACAGCGGAGAGGGCGGCACCCCTAAAGAAAATAACCATCCTGCCGGAGAAGACCAGGCCAACGCAACTCCGTCAGGCCGGAGGATGCTTAAACGAGCGCCTTCAGCCAGAAAGCCGGTCACCAGGATAATCAGCAGAATCAACAAGGGCAACACTGTTCTCGCAGGGCCCTGGTTTTTTCCGGATTGCACCCTTCTGATTAAGAGGAACAAAGTTCCGATTAACATGGTCAACCCGGCCGCATCTTGTAGTAGGGATAAAATATGGGCAGGTGAGCTAGGAATGATGAAGCTGAACTGCGCCAGTATGATAACTGCCATCGGAAGCAGCAGCCCCCAGAAGAGGACAAGATGGGCGCTTCCCACCCAGGGTCGTTTCCGTATATCACTCTGCCAGACAAGATAGCGGAGCAATCCGATCAGGTGTCCTTTGGCTTTACGAGATTCATCTTTTACATGAGTGCGCCAAAAAGCATGACGTTTGGCCAGTCCTGTTATCATAATGATAAAAACAGCGGCAATCAGGAGATAATCATAATCATAAGCGGTTAGCAGTGCTTTCAAATCTTGGCTCCTCAATTCCTCTTTGTTTTAATCCGTGCTGGAATCGTATCGAATGTAAAATCCAATAATTTACGCAACGCTATGATGAACAGACCTGCGAACAAGAACATATAGAGCGTAGCTGAAACTGACATGGCCAGTTGTTTATCCGGCTTAGGGTGCATGTCGCCCCACATCGCGCCTTTGGCATCCGGGTCCAGATGACATTTATAGCATTGCCAGTCATTGATCGGCGTTTTTTCGCCGTGAGCGCCTGCCCCTTGGTGGCATCCCAAACAATTATCTTTCTCATACACATTTCCGAAATCGCCTTTATTATGGGAAGCGACGGAAAAAGAGGAAAACCGGACCCAAAAGCTGACTTCGCCAGATTCGGCCGGATGGCATTCCCGGCAGGTTACGGCACCAGAGCCTTCTTCAGACTCGTGCTCTTCATCCAGCACCTTTGTATGACACTCCATGCAGGTGACTTCCTGTCCGTGGGCAGAAGCTTTATACTCTTCCACCGATATGTGAAGTGAACTGTCTTCACTTCCAAAACTGTGGCATTCAATGCACTCTTCCTGGGTATAAATACTTTCAGTTTCAGGCTGGCTTTCGGACTGAGACGCGTCCGCGGGCAGTGCTGTCAGTAAAAGCAAGCTCAACAGATAAAGGGATGCGGTTTTGCTGATATTTCGGTTCATGCGGTTTTCAATTCCTCAATTCGCTCGATCAGAAGCGGTAGCAACTCACTCACGTCACCTTGCACCCCCAGGTCGGCAAATCTGAAAATCCGCGCCCTGGGATTGAGATCAATCGCGATGACCTGTTGCGCTTTTTCCATACCGGCCGTATATTCGTTAGCACATGAAATGCCGCAATTGATGATCAGGCGCGGGGCCACATATTTACCGGTCTGGCCGATCTGACGTTGATAGGGCAGCGTTCCCCAGTCAATAACCGGTCGTGTGCCGCCAACAGTTCCGCCAATGGTGCGGGCCAAGGCGTGAATAATATCGAACGCCTCGCCTTTGCCTACGCCTCGACCTCCGGCTACGATAATATCGGCTTCTTCAAGGTCCAGGTCCTCGGGAGCGGCTGCGGTGACATCTGTGATTTTCGTTTTCAGCTTTTCAGGCGATAAGCTTGGAGACACTTTTTCAATTTTAGCTTTGGCCTTGCCGTCCGGTTGGGGATCGAGCAGAACGGACGGCAGCCAGGAGATCACCGGCGGACTTTTTTGCCAGTCAAAACAGACTTCTTCAAAAAGATAACCGTTGGCCACGGGACGAATGGCAGAGGCATTGCCATTAGTGTCCATTTTGAAATCCATCACGCGTCTCACAAAGTCAGTTTCCAACAACGCTGCCAGACGGGGGCCGAGATCATCCGTTTCCGCATTTTGCGCCATTAAGATGCAGGCAGGCCAATATTTCTTAACCATAAGGCGCAGTTCGCCAGCAAACAACTCACCATGATAGTGCGCCATCCGTTCGTCTGTGAGATGCAGCACTTGGTTCACACCGTATGCTCCCAGTTCGGCCAAATCTGAATCGACGGCAGGCCCCATGACGACCGCCGTCACTGTGCCTTCCACCACCAATTCGGTGATCATGCGACGCGCTTCAGTAATCAGACCGTATACGCTGTCTTCGATGGCTCCTTCTCTCGAAAGGGACACTAACCACACATTAAACATAAATTCTCCTATATCATTCTCCCAATGCGGTGGCCTTCTACAATAGCCATGTCGGTTTTCCGTGGCGCTACGCAGTCGCCCACGCGGAAGAGTTCTTTGACTTGCCCCTTTAAGGAATTATAGAGAATATC
>JAOZRC010000542.1 GCA_029940345.1 Desulfobacterales bacterium | reverse complement strand
TAATAAAATATTAAGATGCACTTCAGTACTCTTATTATACGCTTGCATTCCGCGACTGATGCTCATTGACTATAAGATAACAATTAAAATGGCTCACGGCAACCCCCAAATGGTAACCGTTCATTCCCTCATGAGCGGAACGGCTTTCCGCTCTACATGAGCACAACCGTGCGTGAGGGTGTAGCACGGGAAGCTGTCCCGCGTTAGCTTACACGTAAGGGGGAGTGAAGAACGGTTATCCCAAATGAAAGCTTACCGGTTGACATCATAGAAATACGTTCTAATTATTATTCCGATAACGTTGTACATTTTTACATGTCAGTTCGCAAACGTTTTGCGTGAAGATATGTTTTTTTTTATATCCTATTCAAATTCAATGGTGATCGCAACTATGGAGTGCGAAAGTTAAGCAGAGCGGAGGAACCGAGCGGAACTGTCTTTCGCAGATGTAACCCGCTATTCCGAGCCTTCAGACAAATACGAGAAACAAAATTTTCGCACTCCGGAATTGCATTTAGCCATGATATTTGAATAGAATGCCTTTTTTTCATTATAGCGAGTTACACAGATAAAAATATGGAACCAAAAGTGAAGATTAATTTGATGCCCGGAGAGTTATATATTGCCAAACAGCCAATTCTTATCAAAACTATCCTTGGCTCCTGCCTCTCCGTCATTTTGCATAATAAGCGTAATAAAATCACAGCCATTTCTCATGCTCAACTTCCTTATGAGAAATCGAAGCATAAATGTATCGATAATTGCCCCATAAAGTGTAATACAAAGACCTTGGAAAAAAATAGGTTTAAATATGTGACATGTTCAACACAATACATGCTTCAAAGATTTTTTTCCCTTGGAATCAGAAATAGTGAAATTTTTGTGAAAATTTTTGGTGGAGCCAGTGTCTTATCTACCAATGGCGACCAAAAATCAATAGGTATGCAAAATATTGAAACCGCCTATGATATGATAAAAAAATTCAAGTTGAAATTAATCAATGAGGATACTGGCGGGAAAAGTGGGAGAACAATTTATCTATATAGTGAAACAAGTACAATATTTGTACGAAAACATTCCAAAATATATAGGCCCAGAACTTTTGCGGGAGGCAAAGCACTCTATCAATTTGAAAAAATCAGAACTTGAGAATCAGTGATGATAAAACGGGCTTGATCATCGTTTCGGCCATTTAGAATTTCAGTTGCAATGTACCGTATTCTTTCAGATTACGCCAGGTAGAAGTCACGGAGTGATGACGCAGTCTAAAAGAATGCGGTACGATCTGGCAAATAGCCGAAGTTATGATCAAGCTCGATAAAATCGGTACTGTACAATCCATTGTGATTGGTCATCAACAGTTGGATGCGGAAAAATATTTATAGTTCAACGAATCGCATTCGCCCTACTGATTTATCTCCGGTATTTCCATTAGATGCCGTGTGAGTATCGGTACGATCTCAAACAAATCACCCACTATACCATAATCACAATTGCGCATCATATTTGCGTCAGGGTCTATGTTAATGGCAACGATAACGCCTGCTGTTTTCATGCCTGCGAAATGCTGCACGGAACCTGAAATGCCGCACGCGATGTAGAGTTTCGGGTTAACCGTCGCTCCTGTCTGCCCGACCTGCATGGCATGGGGAACCCATCCGGCATCCACCGCCACGCGGGACGCGCCTACGGCAGCATTTAAAACTTGGGCGCAGTCATATAGAACCTTGTAATTTTTCGTATTGCGCATCGCCCGCCCACCGGAGATAATGATGTCGGCTTCAGACAGATTGGCAGTTCCCGACACCCCCGGTTTGATCTCTTTGATCTTCAAGCGTTTACTGTCAACGTGCGCTTCAAAAGGAATGACATCCGCCCGGCAAGGCGCCGAAACAGCCTCAATGGCATTCGGCCGGATTCCGAAGATGTGATGCGTCCCGCGGACTTTTATATCCGCAATGGTTTTCCCGGAAAATTGGGGCTTTTGCGCAATCCCATCTGCAAAATTAACATGCAGGCAATCCATTACCAAGGGGGCATCAATGGCCGCCGCTATCCTGGGCAGCAAATCCTTGCCCTGGGGACTTGTCAGACCGCAAAGGGTGTAAATGCCAAAGTGGCCCATTGCTTTGATGATCGCTTTGGCCTGTCGCACCGGGTTCTGTTCAAGGGACACTTTTTTTAAAGAAATCAAGACAATTTTTTGAATTCCATAGGCTTGCAGTTGCGCTTTGCAGTGAACTCCCTCTGCGTCTGTCACCAAGGCATACAGTTCATGCCCCGCTCCACGAGCTGCGGTAATAACTCCGTAATTTGCTTTTTTTATTTTATCGTTTTCAAACTCTATCAAAATGCCGATCTTTTTTACGCCATTTTCCGTATTTTCCGTTGATGCCATCATCAGAAAACCTTCTCTTCCTCATGTAAACATTTAATGAGCTGGGCGACCGCCTGTTCAGGCGCTCCTTTTATAATCCTGTTTTTACGTTCATAAGCGGCCACATGCAATTTTAAAACCTCCATACCGACAAGCGGCTTTTCAATACCCAAACTATCCGGATCAATCTGCTTGATCTCCTTTTTGCGGGCTTTCATAATTTGTGGCAAGGTGGGGTAGCGGGGCAGATTCAAGTTCTTTCCGACGCCGATTACGCAGGGAAGCTGCATCTCGATAACGTCGCGATCGCCGCCACTTTTTTCACATTCCACCAACACCCGGTTCTGATCGGACGCCCGATTTAAAACCCAATCCAAAGAGAGCGCCGCCACATGGGTTGCAACGGGTATATCCAGTGCGGCTCCGATTCTGAACGCGGTCTGCATACCGACGCTGTCTATGGATTCTTTGCCGGTAAAAATAATATCCGGTCGGCCGTCTTGTGAAATGGCCGCTGCGAGTAATTTGGCTGTGATGACACCGTCGGGCGGGTCGTCTGTTTTGATAAACACGCCCCGGTCCGCTCCCATTGCCAGAGCAGAGGCAAGCGTACTGAGAGCGGCCGCTTTGCCTAATGTAACGGCAATCACCTCAGAATCTGCAACTTGCTCTTTTAGACTGACAGCTTCTTCCACCGCATGTTCATCATAAGGGTTCATCAAAAAAGTAACGCTTTCATCAATCCGGTTTTTGGCCGTTAGCGTTATTTGAACGGCTGAATCCGGCACATGTTTTATGCACACATAAATTTTCATAAAGGTGGGTCTGATCCTCTGCTTATCACAAATCTGTGTAGATGCCTGAACCGCAGATTATCAAATCCGCACAATTTGTAAAAACGGTTTGAATCCGCAGTTCGGTCAAGCGTTTATTTGAATTGTATGTCGCGGAATTTGACTTTAAAACCTCCTTTTGAATTACAACTAATTTCAACAACCGGTGCGTAAGTCGCATCCGAAGCAACACCTTCGAAGGATAGGCTTGCTTTTGTTCGGATACCGCCGATAAGATCCATTTTGCAACGATATTCTTTATTACAACTTGCCAATGAAACACCGCTAGCCTTATAAACATTACCGAAGTCATCAAATAATCTTGAATCACCACTACCCCACAGATTAAAATTCTTATCGGCGTTGCTTGTTATAAAAAGCTCACATTTCACACCACCCCCTTGTCTCTTGCAGGAAACCAGTTCAAACGTAAACCCCTTGGCCTTTTTTACGCTATCTCCAGGCGGTTTAGCAGGTTCTGGCGTCGGTTGCCTTGTGGGCGAATCGCCCGGTTTTTGAATAGTGCCGGACTGTGCAGCGGCGATAATATCCGGAGTCTTTTCAATCGAAACCTCCGCAGCGGTTAAGGCCAGCCCTTTTTCCACATCCACCATTCGGGCGCGCACTGCAATATTATTCCCCATAGCTGACAGGGAGCCTACCAACACAATGTTACTGCCTGTCAATTTCCCCAATTGCTGGGCTTCTTCTGTGGAAATATCAATCAAACCGGAGGCATTAATCTTTTGCTGTTTTAGCACCTGGTCCATTTTAGCGCGTTCCACCACTTGAAAGCCTTTTTGAATAAAACAGACTGCCAGGCTTTCGTAGATATTGCGTGTCAGATTGTTATATGAATTTCCATAGTTAAATTCCATCAGAGCGATTTTATGGATCTTTTTTACATGGTTGTCGGTATAACTTCCCAGTCCAACGCATCAAAAGAAAGCCTGACCGCTTCGACCAGATCGACGCCTTCGCCTTTGTAGGTTAATTTTGTTTGCAAGACGCTATTTTTGTACAGAAGAGAACGGAATGATTATTGCAAATGCAATTATCATGCCAAATATTATTTA
>JAOZRC010000541.1 GCA_029940345.1 Desulfobacterales bacterium | reverse complement strand
TGTTTATATCTGGATACTATACCATAAAAATGTGACATGTCAATATCCTAAGTGTGTAATTCACGACCATCGGTTAGTCCATAATTCGATTATGGCAGGATTTTCAAAACTAAGCGGAACAGCTTTCCGTCTAAATCAGTTAACCAAAAGCGACAATCTTGTTCAACGCTCTGATCTGATCCCGGAGATCGGCGGCGCGCTCAAATTCAAGGTCCCTGGCGGCGAGATGCATCTCTTTTTCCATCTTTTTTATTAATACCTCGGGATTTTTGCCATCTTTGGCGTTTAATTGGGCAAGATTGCCATAAGGCGCCACTTTCTCCGCCACTTTGAGTGCATCGGCGTCATCGGTTTTCTCTGCAGAACCGAAAACGGAGGCCACCACCTTATGAATACTGGTAGGTGTAATGTTGTGTTTGGTATTGTAAGCTTTTTGAATTTTGCGGCGCCGCTTCGTTTCATCAATGGCTTTCTGCATGGATACCGTGATACGATCCGCATACATGATCACACGTCCTCGCACATTGCGGGAGGCGCGGCCGCAGGTTTGCACCAATGATCGGACGGAACGTAAAAAGCCCTCTTTATCGGCGTCCAGAATCGCCACAAGGGACACTTCGGGAATGTCCAAGCCTTCGCGCAACAGGTTAATCCCTATCAATACGTCAAAATCTCCGGCGCGTAAATCGCGGATGATATCCATGCGCTCCAACGTGCTGATGTCAGAGTGCATATAACGCACACGCACACCCAAATCCTCGTAATATTCAGTGAGGTCTTCGGCCATGCGCTTGGTCAGCGTCGTGACCAACACGCGCTCTTTGCATTGGGTGCATGCGTGAATCTCTTCTAACAGATCATCCACTTGTAAACGCGCTTCTTTAACCTCAATGGCCGGGTCTAATAAGCCGGTTGGCCTGACAATTTGTTCCACTTTTTTCGATTGACATTTTTCAAGTTCATAATCGGCGGGGGTTGCGGATATATAGATCACCTGCGTAATCCGGGAAGTGAACTCATCAAAGCGCAGCGGGCGGTTGTCCAGCGCCGATGGCAGCCTGAAGCCGTATTCCGCCAGTGTTGTTTTACGGGAGCGGTCGCCGCTGTACATGGCGCGAAGTTGAGGTACGGCAATATGGCTTTCATCAATGCAGAGTAAAAAGTCATCAGGGAAATAATCAAACAAAGTGGGCGGCGGTTCACCCGGCGCACGTCCGGTGAGATAGCGCGAGTAATTTTCAATACCGTTGCAATAGCCCATCTCAAGCATCATCTCCAGGTCAAATTGGGTGCGTTCTTCAATGCGCTGGGCTTCAATCAGTTTATTGACATCCCTGAAGTAGGCGACGCGCTGTTTTAATTCCTCTTGAATGGCTTTGATAGCGTGTTTAACAGTTTCCTGCTGGGTGACATAGTGGCTGGCCGGATAAATTGATATTCGGTGGGTGCGTCTTAAAACCGAACCGCGCAACGGATCAATTTCGGCAATGCCTTCCACTTCGTCACCGAAAAAATCCACGCGCACCGCGATATCGTCTTCATAAGCCGGGAATATTTCAACGCGGTCGCCACGCACACGGAAAACGCCCCTGGAAAAATCAAGATCATTACGCTTATATTGAATTCCCACAAGGGCTTTGAGAAGGGCATCGCGGTCCAATTGGGTGCCTGTTTCGATATTTACGCGAAGGGCAAGATAGTCTTCAGGCGAGCCTAAACCGAAGATGCACGACACGCTGGCGACCACGATCACGTCTCGGCGCGCAAGCACTGAGCGCGTGGCCGAATGGCGCATTTTATCAATCATTTCGTTGATGGAAGAATCTTTTTGAATATAGGTGTCACTGGTGGGGATGTAGGCTTCCGGTTGATAGTAATCATAATAGCTGACAAAGTATTCAACGGCATTTTGCGGGAAAATGGCTCTGAATTCGGCGTAAAGCTGGGCGGCCAGGGTTTTATTGGGCGCAAGCACCAACGTGGGTTTATCACAGTTGGCAATAACGTGCGCGATGGTAAACGTTTTACCGGATCCGGTCACACCCAGGAGTACCTGGTGTTTATGACCGACTTTAACTGCTCCGGTTAATGCTTCGATAGCCTGGGGCTGGTCGCCTTTGGGTTCAAAGGCGGATGTTAATTTGAATATGCTCATGTAAGTTTGAAGTTTGAAGTTTAAAGTTAGAAATGACTGAAGTTTAATGCCACTGTCTGAATTAAGATTTTCAGGATTGAATGATTTTAGGATTTTGTTTTGTCATAATTCATCGTTCTGTAATCCATCAATTAATCCTATAAATCCTAATTCAGACGGTGATTGAAACTTATAAATAAGGTGCAAACAAACGAAAAAATGAATTTCTTAATTTGATTGGAAAAGGGCGTGAATCTAACCATTGCAAAGTGATTGGCCGGCAGTTTTGCTTGACAGATTCAAAATGCGCGACAAGATCGGCATTTAAGGCATTGCTGTACACTTCGAGGTTAAACTCAAAATTGAGACGTAAGCTGCGTGTGTCAAGATTGGCAGATCCGATATACGCACAAAAATCATCTATCAGTAAAAATTTGCTATGGAAAAAGACGCCGTAATGATAAAATAACCGGACGCCATGTTCAGCCAGTGAAGACAGCATGGACTCGCTGGCCCATTTTACCTGCATCCAGTTATTATGAAATGGCAGAATAACTTCCACAGTAACACCGCGCAGTGACGCCGCAATTAAGGCCGCACGCAGATCCTGACTTAAAATGAAATAGGGCGTCATAATCCGAATATTGCTGTTGGCACCATTGACAGCGGCGTACAGCATCCATTGCAGATTGGAGTGTTTCATATTCGGGCCGGCGGCCACTCCCCGGCATAAAGCCTCGCCCTTGGTGGTGTTGTCATAATATACCACCTTACGAATTTTTTCGCGGGTGGAAAAATACCAATCCCTTAAAAAAACATCTTGAATCTGTCCGACAACAGGCCCCTCCACCAAAAAATGAATATCTTGAACCTCAAGCGGCTTGTTCACTGTGGCAAAGTTTTGATCACTGATATTCATTCCGCCTGTAAAGGCGATTTCGCCGTCAACCACCAGGATTTTATGGTGATTGCGCAAGTTAAAGTGTAACGTGTAATACCAGCTTCGGAACGGCGGCAGGAACAGCGCAACAGGCACACCTGATTTTTTCAATTTGCGGTGGGCCGTGGGTACAGAGTAAAGCCCGCCAACACCGTCGATAAGCACCTTGACCTCCACCCCTCGACGATGGGCCGCATGCAATGTGCGGATAAAGGTTTCCCCGATTCCCCGCGGACTGAATATATAGGTGGAAAGATAAACGGACTGTTTGGCACGGTCGATGGTTTCCAACATACGCGGATAAGCGGTGGTGCCATCATATAACGGCTGAACATGGCATCCGTCCAGCAACGGATTGTCGCACACCCGATTGGAGGTGTTGACCAAGGCGTGAAATGTTTTTTCATCAAACGCCTCATGAACAATTTTGACAAATACGGACTTGTTTTCCTCCACTTTGGTGTTATTCGCATCCCAGCGTCCACGGGTATCCCAATTCCTGGCAAGCAGGGTGATTCGGTTGATGCCAAACACCAAGTATAAAAGGACGCCAACCAGGGGGATACCGATACACACCGCCACCCAACCCAGTGCGGCAGCGGATTCTTCTTTGGTCATGAGCGCATGTATGGACGCAAAGAGGCCGCTGATTAAAATCAGCGACGCGGTGACCATATCAAAATATTCCCAGAAAGTGATCATTGCCAAGTGTGGTCCGGAATATATGTCAAAATATCAGTTAGGTAATTGGGATGCGCTGAGTAGGTTGCCTTAATCGTATTTTCATCTGTCTTCAGAGCGGCGGTTAAATCGCACAAAAGAAGTTCCCTTTCCTGTTGGGTGACAACAGGAAAATGATAATGGTTATTTATGTATTTCAAAGGGCTTTTGCGAGCGCGACGTTTTATAAATGCGGTATGGTCGGATAGTCGCTTTTTGATACGCGCATTGGCACAGGAAACAATCCGCTCTGTTCCTGAAAAGATCGGTTTTGCAAGGCTTTTATCCAGTTCATAGCTGACCGAGTTGCGGTAAGCGACCATGGCCGCATATACCGTCGTTCCGATTCCGGCAAACGGATCGGCAACCGTATCCCCTTTGACGGAAAACATGTTAATCAACCGAAAAGGAATTTCAAAGGGAAAAGCGGCGCTTCGGTTTCTTGCATCATTGTCTGCTAAATTCTGGGCGGTTCCTTTTACATCTGTCCACAGA
>JAOZRC010000540.1 GCA_029940345.1 Desulfobacterales bacterium | reverse complement strand
TCGCTTACATGACGCCTCCTTTTGGCTATAACCTTTTTCTTATGAAAGCGATGGCGCCCAAGGAGGTTTCCCTGGGGGATATTTACCGCTCGATCATCCCTTTTGTACTGGTTATGATGCTCGGTTTAATTATTGTTATGATTTTTCCCCAGATCGCCCTATGGCTGCCCAATTTATATTTTGGAAAATGATACTGACGAATGCGGAATTTGGAAAAGGCTGTTAAGGAGTGCTGTATGAAAAAGACTAAAAACCTTTTGGAAATAGATTTTGATGAACATGTTTTTAATGAAATATTCCCTAAATGGCAGGGATGTGACCTTGAAATAACGCAACTGAGCGGCGGCATCACCAATAAATTGTACCGCGTAAAATCAGAAAAAGGCGATGTCACAGTCAGGATATACGGCGACAAAACCGAACTCTTTATCAACCGTGACTTTGAGGTGCAGGCACTGGAAGAGATGCATAAAATAGGCGTGTCTTCCAAATTGGTCAGTTACATGCCTGAAATCGGCGTAACCATTGTTGAATTCATCGGCGACAGTATCGTTTTAAATTTTGATCACTTTCTGGACAAATCGCTTTATCCGAAAATTGTCAACCCCATACGAAAAATTCATAACAGTGGCGTTACGCTTAAAAAAATATTTAATCCGATTGTGGAAGTCAGAAAAATGGTATCTGTATTGGAAGGGCTCAATGTCAAATACCCTGAATTCGATATCAAAGGAACCGTCAAACGACTGGAAAAGCTGACTGACGTCATTAATATCCCGGAAGCCGACTTTACCGCCTGCCACAATGACCTTTTAGCCGACAATTTTATTCTCATTAAAGAAGACTTTGAACACAAGTACGACGCACCCATGTATATTATTGACTGGGAATATGCCGGAATGGCGCCCAAGTATTATGATATTGCCGATATGTTCCAGGAAGCGCTGGTTCCGCGGGAAGCCGAAAAACAGATTGTGACGGAGTATTGTGAGGGAGTGAAGTTTGATAAGACGCTTTACTATATTGATCTGTTCAAGCCTTTTCCCGATATATACTGGTTTTTGTGGAGTTTAATCCAACTTAACGTTTCAACCATTGAATTTGATTTTTACAGCTATGGCAAAACCAAATACGAAAATGCCTACCAAAATATTAAATTCCTGAGCAGTGAATACGGTGTATCCATATAAAACATCTGGCCGGTGGGTTGCAGGCCCACCATGAGCAGAGCGTAAAACACCTGAACACTTTCAACCTGTGCAATAGCTACAATGTAGGGTGGGCAAGAGTTTTAGCATTTACCCGGTTTATAGATGATGATTGGGCTAAACAACTTATTTTGTTAAAGGAAGCGGCCTTTGCCCACCGATTTACCGAAAAACCGGTGGGCAAAGGCTGTTTCTTTTAACGAAGTTCGTCGCTTTGCCTAACTGTCAACTCTGAACCACATGAGTGATAAAACGTTGCCCACCCTACATGTAAAACCAATCGCACAGGTTGAATTATTTTAGATATTTTTAAGAAAAGGAAAAATCTCATGAAAGATAATGCACAGGTTGTAATTATCGGAGGTGGTATCATCGGGTGCAGCACGGCCTATCATCTGACCAGGATGGGATGGAAAGATGTGGTAATTCTCGAAAAAGGGGAGCTGACCAGCGGTTCCACCTGGCATGCGGCCGGGCTTGTTGGGCAACTGCGCAGTGAACGCAACATTACCCGGATGCTGCATTACAGCGTCAGTCTGTATGAAGAACTTGGGGATGAAACCGGCTTGACGACGGGGTGGAGAAAAAGCGGCTGCCTTCATCTGGCCAGCACAAAGGAACGGATGTATGAGCTGAAAAAGGGGGCCACCACAGCACGCAGTTTCGGGCTGGAGATGAACATCATCTCGCCCAAGGAAGCATACAACCTTTGCCCGATCATTACCACTGACGATATCATCGGTGCGGCGTTTATGCCCACCGACGGCCAGGCTGACCCGGCAGGCATCACCCAGGCCATGGCCAAAGGCGCACGCAACCGGGGTGCGAAAATTTATGAGCACACGCTGGTGAACGGCTTTGAAATTAATAAAAAGCGGGTAACGGCCATAAAAACCGACAAGGGCGCTATCAAATGTGAAACCGTGGTCAATTGTACGGGCATGTGGGGCTACCAGTTAGGTGTGCTGCTCGGTGTCAATACACCTTTGGTTCCCTTCCAGCACCAGTTTCTCGTCACCGACGAAATTGATGGAATGCCGCCAAACCTGCCTACTATCCGCGACAAGGACAGTCTGCTTTATTATAAAGACGAAGTCGGCGGCCTGATTATGGGCGGTTATGAACGCAACGGAATCCCGTGGGCAGTTGACGGGGTGGATAATGATTTCATATCCCAGCTTCTCGAATCCGATTTCGACCATTTCCAATCGCTGGCGGACCCGGCCATGAAACGGACACCGTGTCTCCAGGAAGCCGGGATTGCCCGTCTGGTCAACGGTCCGGAAGCATTTACCCCGGATGGTGATGCCATCATGGGGCCGGCCCCCGAACTTGATAACTGCTTTGTAGCCGTGGGATTCAACGCGTTCGGCATCGCAGCCGGCGGCGGTGCCGGAAAGATGATGGCCGAATGGATTATCGAAGGAGAACCGAGCCTTGATATCTGGCCGCTTGATATCCGCAGATTCGGCAAGTATCACCACAGCCGGAAATACAATGTCGAAAGAACCAAAGAAATATATGGAAAACACTATACCATTCACTGGCCCCATGAAGAGCATGATTCCGCGCGGGGGGTGAGACGCAGTCCCCTCTATCACCAGCTTAAAGAGAAAGGTGCGGTGTACGGATCAAAATACGGGTGGGAACGGGCCAACTGGTTTGCACCCCAAGGCGTTGAACCGCAAGACGACCCCACCTTTGATATCCCGAACTGGTTTGAACATGTGGCTGCCGAACACAAGAACGCACGGGAAAATGTGGTACTCATCGACCAGACCTCTTTCTGCAAATTCGAGGTAGAAGGCCCTGGCACCCTGGAATTTTTAAACCGGCTCTGCACCAATCAGATCGACCGGCCTGTGGGGAAAGTGATCTATACGCAGATGTGTAATGATCGCGGAACCATCGAATGCGACATGACTGTCGGCCGGCTGGCAACGGATAAATTTTTCATTGTTGTGGGCACCGCGTTTGGCCTGCGCGTCTCGTGGTGGATCGAAAATCATAAACCTGCCGATAGTGCGTTTTCATTTAAAGAGGTGACCTCGGCTTATGCGGTCATCAACGTCATCGGCCCGAAATCGCGAGCGCTGTTGGGAAAAACGGCGAATGCCGACTTGAGTAACAAAGGCTTTCCCTTTGCGACGTGTAAGTCGTTCACCGTAGGATACGCACCGGTCATCTCTTTTCGGGTGACGTATGTGGGAGAACTCGGGTACGAACTGTATATCCCCACCGAATTTGCCGGCCATGTATACGACACCCTGTGGGAGGCCGGCCAAAACCTGGGCGTTAAAAATGCCGGATACCGCACCATCGCCTCTACTCATCTGGAAAAGGGATATGCCGATTGGGGTTCCGAGCTAACTCCCGAATACACGCCGTTTGACGCCGGGCTGGGATTCTGTGTGGCTCTCGAAAAGGATGATTTCATCGGAAAAGACGCCTTGGCAAGAATCAAAGCCGAAGGCGCCTTATGGAAACTGTGCACTTTTACCATTGATTCGGGCAAACCGCTCATGCTCCAAGGGAGCGCACCCATCATTCACCGAGGCAAAGTGCTAGGGGTGACCACCAGTTCGGGATACGGGCACACGGTGGGTAAAAACATCTGTTACGGCTATATCCCTTCAGACCATACCGATCAGGATGGTTTTGAAATCGAATCATTCAAGGAAATATACCCGGCCAGGCTTGAAGCCGGCAGAGTCCTCTACGACCCGGAAGGAAAAAAGATACGGGCATAAACTCACGGGTGCCAGTCTTACTTTGCGCCCGCGGGAAGGATAGGTATTTTTTGGACAATACCCATTTACAGAGTTCAAATTCCGGAATAAGGATGACGAATATTTTACGCAGTATAACGCATGAAAGTATTTTTGAAGAAATTCCTTTGGATAAATTCCTCTTACATCGGTTTAATCTATCTACAAGGACTTCATATAAGAATAGGGATTCATAATAAAATGATTTATCCTCTTATTATAAAATATCCTTGTAGATATAGCTTTTGCCTACACCCGCCATCATTAATTAAATAAGGAGTGAGGACAAAAAAACTTACCCATTTTCAGAAGAGGAGTGCAAACTTCAGT
>JAOZRC010000539.1 GCA_029940345.1 Desulfobacterales bacterium | reverse complement strand
AAGTTGGGAAGTTTCCATGGTAAATGCACGGAAATGAACGGGAGAATTGTCTGATTATAAATTCAGCTTGTTTGCAACACGGTTTATACCAGATTATCAAAATTGCAGTTTCTGTTATCTGCAACTTGACAACTAAAAGAATTATGTGCTATAAGAAATTTTTGTTTAAAATAGAATATAATAACTTATTGGTTTAATTTAATAAACAGTGATTAACAGGCCTTCAGGCAAAAACATTTATAAGGCCGGGGGGCGGAGACTTTAATTGTACTATGCCGGCGGCCAATAACGTGGCAGCCCAATTATTAATTCCGATTGATTAAATGGGGTGGTTGTCTGAATAGCAATGGTTTTATGCAGCTTTCCACGACTTCAGACCCTCGCGCCCTTTTCCGCAATCTGTCTTATTTTATTTAAATCACGACGACTTATGAAATTGGATAGCCCTTATTACTTACCATTAATCAAATTATTTTTACACTTACAATAAATGATGGGAACTATGGAAAAAAAGAACATATCTTTACTTTTACTTAGCCACAGCGGTGCACCGGTCAGGCAAATGACCCTATCCAAAACTTATATCGGCTTTATCTGTTTATGCCTTTTAGGGGTGGGGCTTGGTTTGGGGGCACTCATGTATGATTACACCCTCCTGAGAGCAAAAGCAATTGATAATCACGCGCTCAAACAGAAAGTGACTACCCAGTTTAATGAAATTATCGGCCAACGAAAAGAAATTCATACATTCGCCCAGGCAATTAATAAATTCAAATTTCAATTGATACAATTAAATGATTTTGAAAAAGCGGTTCGGGTGATCGCTAAAATTGATAAGGGCGACGTTCTGACCGAACCCAATGACCTGTTTGGCGTTGGTGGTGCCATACCCGATGATCTTAATCCGCAAATTCCGCTAACTGAAAAACATGATGATTTGATCCAAGAGATGTACGAACAGGTGGTTTGTATTGATAATGCACTGAGCAGCCAAAAGAAAAAATTCAGTTCGCTTATCAACGGCCTTGATGATCAATTAGAAATTTTAGCATATACACCTTCCATCCATCCCTGCCGTGGCCGTGTGACATCCGGGTTTGGCTATCGCAAATCTCCATTTAAGCATAATAAACTTACTTTTCATAAAGGTTACGATATTGCTGCGAAAGCAGGAACGCCGATCAAGGCCACTGCCAACGGCGTTGTAACCTTTGCCGGTTATAAAGGGCCTTTGGGCCGGTTGATAACAATTGAGCACGGAAATGGTATCACCACAAGTTACGGACATGCAAAAAAGCTTTTAAAGAAAAAAGGAGATGTGGTAAAAAGAGGGGATGTTATCGCTAAAGTAGGTACTTCGGGACGAACGACAGGAGCTCATGTTCATTATGAAATTCATGCAAACGGCATCCCTGTAAATCCTGAAAAATATTTTCTTGATTGATTCAAAGTTGGAATTTGAGACAGAATTGAACGTATGTCAAAGTTCCTGTTCCAAACTGCTTATTACCTCAGTTCCTGACCTCTGATTCCCCATTTTTCTCTTCTATCCTCACCCCCGGTTAGCAGATTTCCTCGAATAAGTTCATATTTGACGTTTCATCAATCACAAGCGCCGTTTTGCGCGTTAAAGGACTCATATATCTATGATTGCAAGCTTTTTAACTAAAATATTCGGAAGTAAAAACCAGCGGGAATTAAAAAAAATAGACCCGCTTGTTCAAGAAATAAATGCGCTGGAACCAACGCTTCAGGCAATGGATGACGCTGCCTTGAAAGCGCAGACCCTTCGTTTCAAGGAACGTCTTGAGAAAGGGGATGATTTGGAAGCAATTCTTCCAGAAGCCTTTGCCACTGTTCGGGAAGCATCTGTGCGCACGCTGAAAATGCGTCATTTTGATGCTCAACTCGTGGGTGGCATCATCCTTCATCAAGGCAAAATCGCCGAGATGAAAACCGGTGAAGGTAAAACGTTGGTTGCTACGCTGCCGGCCTACCTCAATACGCTCACCGGCAAAGGGGTTCATATTGTCACGGTCAACGATTATCTCGCAACGCGCGACACCGAGTGGATGGGACAAATTTATAATTTTTTAAACCTTACTGTTGGCACGGTTGTTCACGGGATGAGCGATGAACAACGTAAAGAAGCCTATAAGGCGGATATCACTTTTGGCACGAACAATGAATTCGGTTTTGACTATTTACGAGATAATATGAAGTTTGACAGCAATTCATTGGTTCAGCGGGAGCTACATTATGCCATTGTGGATGAGGTTGACAGTATTCTCATTGATGAAGCCCGCACACCGCTGATTATTTCCGGCCCGGCGGAAATGTCTACGGACCTGTATTACCAGGTAAATACGATCATTCCGCGATTTAAAAAGGAAACTCACTATACGATTGACGAAAAAGTACGCTCTGTTGTCCTTACGGAAGAAGGTGTCGCCCAGGTGGAAAAAATGTTAAAAGTAGACAATATTTATGACCCCCAAAATATTGAATTGCTCCACCATGTGAACCAGGCACTCAAGGCGCACACGCTTTTTAAACGAGATGTGGACTACATCGTTAAAGACGGAGAGGTTATTATTGTCGATGAATTCACCGGTCGGATTATGCCCGGGCGGCGCTACAGCGAAGGTCTGCATCAGGCGCTGGAAGCCAAGGAAAAGGTAAAGATTGAAAATGAAAACCAAACGCTGGCAACCATAACCTTTCAAAATTACTTCCGCATGTTTGATAAACTTGCCGGGATGACCGGTACAGCGGATACGGAAGCAGCCGAATTTAAAAAAATATATGACCTTGATGTTGCTGTCATTCCCACCAACCAACCGATGATCCGTACCGATTATCCTGATTCTATCTACAAATCGAAAAATGAAAAATACAATGCCGCCCTGGATGAAATCATCACATGTAACCAAAAAGGGCAGCCTGTGCTTGTGGGTACGATCTCAATTGATGTTTCAGAAAGTTTTTCTAAAAAATTAAAACGGCGCGGAATTAAGCATCATGTTCTGAATGCCAAAAACCATGAAAAAGAAGCCGAAATCATTGCTCAGGCCGGGCAAAAAAGCGCGGTTACGATCTCCACCAGTATGGCCGGACGGGGCACGGACATCGTTTTGGGGGAAGGCGTCATCGAATTGGGTGGACTGCATATCATTGGTACCGAAAGGCATGAAAGCCGTCGAATTGACAACCAACTGCGCGGACGCTCCGGACGACAAGGCGATCCGGGCTCATCGCGTTTTTTCCTGGCGCTGGAAGACGATCTCTTACGCATTTTTGGCGGCGATAAAATAACCGGTATTATGGAAAAACTGGGTATGGAAGAAGGTGAACCCATTGAACATAACCTTATCAGCCGTGCCATTGAAAATGCCCAGTCTAAAGTGGAAGGGCAAAATTTCGATACTCGTAAACAATTGCTTGAATATGACGATGTCATGAATCAGCAGCGGGAAGTTATCTATGAGCAGCGTCGCGAAGCGCTCACCGGCAAAAGTCTGAAAACCGATTTTGTGCATATGATTAACGACAGAGCCAAGGATATCGCTTATATTTTCTCTGATGAAAAGAAACACCCGGAGGAATGGGACTGGACGGGGCTTAACAACGCCGTATTTAAGCAGTTTAATTGCCGGCTTGATCCACTGAGTTCCAGGGAGCTTGAACGATTGGATATGGACGCCCTGGCCGAACTGATATCTGACAAAGCGCTCAAATATTATGGCTCCAAAGAAGTCGCCATCGGGCCTGAAAATATCAGACTCCTGGAACGCCAGGTTATGCTGCAACAGGTTGATAATCTGTGGAAAGATCACCTCCTCAGCATGGATCACCTCAAGGAAGGCATCGGCCTGCGGGGTTACGCGCAGCAGCATCCGCTGGTAATCTATAAAAAGGAAGGGTATGAGTTGTTCCAGGACATGATCTCGCGAATCAAGGAAGAGACCCTGTCATTTTTATTTCATGTGCAGATTTCCAGGCCTGAAATGATTGGCGATTTTGGCAAACCCAAAGAACAAAACCTCACTTTTTCCGGCGGTGGCGATCAACCGGTTCGAAGTAAACCTGTCAAACGCGCTCAGAAAAAAGTCGGGCGCAATGCGCCTTGCCCGTGCGGCAGCGGCAAAAAATATAAAAAGTGCTGTGGTAAATAATTTTTATATGATTATTTTTGATAACGCTTTTTGGCCATCCTTCATTTGCCGGTGCATAATTCGAAGGAGTGCTGAACTTACTGTTTATACCAATTGCGAAAATTAAACTCCCATCCAAATTTTCGACCGTGCGGTTAGC
>JAOZRC010000538.1 GCA_029940345.1 Desulfobacterales bacterium | reverse complement strand
ATGTCGATACGCACCTGATCCCAAAAATCAATGCCGCTATCAAAATAGCCGTCAAAGAGATTGCGCCCATAAATCTGGGCGGGCGCAGTCTGGGGGTTTTCCCCAATTCCCGGCGTCCTCGGGTGCTTTGGATGGGATTGTTCGGACAGATCGGTGCATTACTCCGGCTGCAGAAAAAAATTGATGCGCAGTTAGCTTTACTGGGTTTTGCCAAAGAAAAAAGAACGTTCACAGGGCATCTGACCATCGGCCGGATCAAGGGGAAAGCGCCTCTTCGACAAGTGAATCGGATTCTTACCCAGTACGAAACTTATGTGACTGATCCGTTTGTTGTTAAGGAAGTGGTCCTGTTTAAGAGCCAATTGACGCCTGGCGGTTCGATTTACACCCATCTGGAATCGGTCAGCTTGAAATTTTAATAAATGCTTCCATATTAAAAACTCGACAGTCATAAGTTCTTTACCATTTAGAAAGCAAATTTTGTTAACCTACTGAATTTATTGGAATTAAAAAATTTACGCTCGTTTTTAAAATACCAATGTTTTCAGCATGTTACGAGAACTTATGACTGTCGAGTTAAAAAAGGAGATTCAGATGCAATATCCCCTGGAAGAAAAAATCGGCGTCCCTGAATTGCTGGTCGGCCGGAAAAAAGAATTTGCCTACTTTGGCAAATGGTTGTCCTGGATTCCAAAAAAATTGGCCAAATCACAGGTGATTTTGGCCCGTCGCAAAAGCGGTAAAACTGCATTTGTACAGCGTGTTTTCAATATGCTGTGGAATGAAAATGGCGCTGTGGTACCTTTCTATCTTGATATTGCGGAAAAGAAAATCTGGTATCCGGATTTTGCCTTCAAATATTTCCGCACCTTTGCCTCGCAATATATCTCCTTTTTGGAGCGCGACGCAGCATTGATCAAAAAACCGCTTACCTTTGATGAAATCAGGGCCTATGCCAAAGCCAAATCAATGAAAGATATATTGCGGGATGTCGATTTAATGCTGCATGATAAAAAAGAGGGAAGCTATGATCTTGTCTGGGATACGGCCTGCACGGCTCCGGATCGCTATGCTTCCAATACGGAACGAAGATTTTTGGTGATTTTGGATGAATTTCAAAATCTGTCCCGATTTGTATATCCGAACCGGGAATACAAGGGCGATCCGGATGACAGCATGCCCGGCAGTTTCCACTCCCTGAGCGAATCCAAAGTCGCGCCTATGCTGGTCACCGGTTCTTATGTGAGTTGGCTGGTCGATATCAGCGCAAAATATTTACAGGCCGGACGACTGTCTGAATGGTATATGGATCCTTTTTTGGAGCCGGAAGAGGGTTTGGAGGCGATTTACAGATATGCCCAAGTGTATAATACGCCGATCACCAATGACACAGCCCTTCTGATTAACAAACTTTGCATGTCTGACCCGTTTTTTATCTCCTGCGTGATGAAAAGCAAGTACAGCGGCCGAAACCTGACCGATGAAAAAGGCGTGATCGACACCGTCAATTATGAAATCACCGATCGTCGCTCTGAAATGCAGCGCACCTGGGGCGAATATATCCTTATGACCCTGGATCGGATCAATGACGTACATTCCAAAAACATACTGCTCCATTTGAGCAAAAACTGCGACAGGGAGTGGACGCCGCGTGAATTGAAAGATTATTTGCAGCTACCCCTTAGCGCAGAAGAGATACGCAAGCGGCTGCATTTATTGGTCGAAGCGGATGTGATTGAGCAAGGCAATGCTGATATTGATTACCACGGATTGCAAGATGGTGTGTTGAACCTGATTCTTCGCAACCGCTTTGAAAAAGAGATCAGCTCACATCCTCCGCCGCTTAAAAAAGATTTCCGGGCTGAGATTAAACAATTACGGCAAGATAAACGTTCTTTGCAAGGCATGCTCAACAATGTCAGCGGCCTGTTGGCCGAATATCAATTGGCCTACGATTTCCGCGCCCGTCGCAGTTTTGCCCTGTCCGTCTATTTTGACGGCGTCAAAGACAAGACCGAATTGAAGATCAGGGATGTTCGTATTCGTCCGACTTTTAAACGTGATATTGAAAGAAAGATGGAATTTGATGTGCTGGCGGAATCATCCTGCGGCCGCACCGTGCTGGCAGAAGTGAAAAAACGAACTGGTAAGATCGGAGTTAAAATTATCAGGGATTTTATTGATAAAACAGGTCATTACAAAGCACTATTTCCCGATCAAAAGGTGCTTCCCGCAGTGCTGTCCCTCGGAGGTTTCACACCTAAAGCGCTTGCATTATGCCGTGAACATTCTGTCGGTGTCGCTGAAACCATCCACTATTTTCAAACCGATTGATGCTAGAATTTTCAGCACCTGAAGCATACCCTCATGCATGTCAAAATTCACGCCGCAATCTTTCAAAAACGTTATCTCGGAATGTGTGCGTTCAGCCACTTTGGCGACCATCGCTTGATCGTTCAGAAACCGTCCGCCCCTGATCGTATCTTCAATATGCACGTTTTCATCATCATCTACCGGCCCCCACCCGGTTGCGGCAATGACGGCCTTGGAAATATTCGTATTGGAGCAGGGGCCTATTTGGGTTTTAGAGGTGAGAATGACATCGGTATTGCCCAATTTGGCAGCAATGGCCGATCTTAGACCCGCGCCACCGCCACCGATAACCAACACATCGCAAGACAGCTTTTCCAGACTTTTCACCAGCATGGTATGATTCCTCCTTGGTATTGTATTGATTTTGCAGATCACCAATCTGGTTTTCTTTGATTGCAGCAAAAGCCTCGGCGCGCACTTTGTAAATTTATTTGAACATTATCAAATGAAGATCGGAGGGGATTGGGGTGTATCAGTGCGATGAAAAAAAGCAGGTGTTATAGAATTGAGATGTTATTTTGAATTGGGGATGACGGTCATCATTGGAAATGGTGGAGGCGGCGGGAGTCGAACCCGCGTCCGAAAATATTCCACTTAGGCATCTACATATATAGCCTGAATTTTAAATTTCATCTTGTAAGACTCCTTCAGGCCGGATTCCGGCAAGACTAACCTGTAAAAGTTTCGCGTTTGCGGTTACAGGCAACCCGGTAACGCTATCCCGCTAGTCGACGCCCTTACCGGATGCGCAGGAATAATCCGGCAGGACGCTAGCCTTTTTAAGCGGCTAGGGCATATTCATAATCATCTGCGATTATATATTTTCCTACCATTTTTACGAGTTAGCAGGCACTCGATATGCAGCCGTAGTTTCTCTATCCCCGTCGAAGCCGTTTCGCCCCCTATTTGATGACCTGATAAAAGATCGGTTTGATGGATGATTTGCTTAAAATGTAATTTATATCTTAATTGAAAGTAATGAACAAAGTTGCGCTTGTCAAGCTATTATCACCGCAATCAGTTATTAATTATTTCTTCCCTTGACAGCATTGCTGATATTTATCATTAAACAGATTAGTTGGTAATTTGCAAAGCGATTATATGGGGGGAATATCTAAACTGACCAATGAAGGATGGTAGATATTTAAAATAAAGGAGGCACAAATGAAATTCGGAATCAAATTGATGGTATGCGCTATTTTATTTATCACACTGGCATTGAGCGGATGTCAAAAAACCTATTACGCCGTTTGGGAAAAAATGGGTAAAGAAAAACGCCATCTGCTGAAAGAAGAGGTTGAAGATGCCCGCACCGACCAGCAGGAAGCTTCGGAGCAATTTCAAAGCACGCTGGAAAAAATTAAGCAGATTTACGGCTTTGAGGGAGGCGAGCTTGAAAAATTTTATAAAACCCTGTCATCTGATTATGAAGCGTGCGAAGAACGCGCTGCCGCTGTAAGTGAAAGGATTGAAAAGGTGGAGCGTATCGCGTCAGATCTGTTCCAGGAGTGGGAGCAGGAGATCGGTATGATCACCAACACACGAATGCAGGCGCAAAGTAAAACCGCCCTTAGAGAGACACAAAAAAGATATACGCGGTTGCATCAGTCAATGAGCAAGGCCGAGGCCAGCATGAAACCGGTGTTAAAAAATCTGAATGATTATGTCCTCTATATGAAGCATAATCTCAATGCCCGTGCTATCGGCGCATTGAAACGTGAAGTCGGTTCCATCGAAACAGAAGTCGAGTCTTTAATAACGGATATGAACCGGTCGATCAAAGAGGCGGAGCAGTTTTTAAAGGATTTTTAACGGCTGAATTTTCTTTTCACACCAAATAGGTTTGCTTCAGTCGCCTAATTCGTTCAACCGACACAACCCCGCGATTCTTAGAGCCTGTTTGGAAAGTCGTGATCGAAGCGAAAAAGTGTGAGAGCGAGG
>JAOZRC010000043.1 GCA_029940345.1 Desulfobacterales bacterium | reverse complement strand
TGAAACTGTTGGAAAATTTATGCTGCTGAACTCTCAAGGGTATTGGCTCAAAGGTCTTGATTCGGAAGACGAATGGGGCTTTATGTATGATGATCGTAAGAAACGCACATTAGCTATAACTGACCCCCTGGCATGGGAAAAGATTGTAATGCAGAAATCAGGGCAATTTAGGAATAATCATGGGATATATACCTTTGATACGATATGGCCTATCGTTCATGGAATGACCAGCAGCACCGGTTCGGAAAAGCCTTTCAACGCAAGTGAGAAAACGTTTTCTGACGATGAATATTATTGGAAGGTTGCTTCCTTTATACCTATCGGGATTTTAGATGTGCAATTCGCTTTAATCCAATCTCGTTGGATGATTGCTTATGCATTGGCCGGGATATTTTTAGGCCTTTTTTCATGGTTATTGGCATCTAACATCGTTCGACGCAAGCAGGCCGAAATCACGTCAATTGAAAAAGCGATGTATCTCAGCAATATTTTGAACAGCTCTACAGAGTATGCCATTGCCACTACCGATCTTGATCTTTGCATCACCTATTACAACCCTATGGCAGAAAAGCTTTTTGGATATACCGCCGCGGAAGTTATCGGCAAAAAAGTTCAGGATATTCATACAAAGGAAAAAGTAAGACCTGCAAGATTTGAACAGGTTATCCGACAAGTACGGGAAACCGGAAAGTATATTTACACCCTTGTAAAAGAAAGTGATCAGGGGACACGCCATATTTTATCACAGGTCACAGGCATTTACGCTGATGATGGAGAATTGGTTGGTTTTGCACTTTTCAGCAAGGATGAAACAGAGCGTTTAGCCACAGAAGCGGCTTTACAGAAGAGCGAAAAGCAATACAGCACGCTTTTTGAAAATATGACAGATGTCTTTTACAGGTTAGATCAAAACGGAACCATTCTGGAAATCAGTCCATCTGCCTTGAAATTATATAACTATGATAGCATTGATAAAATGATTGGTAAACACGCGAATGACTTTGTTTACAATATTGAAGACAACAAAATATTTGTAAAAGAACTTCAAAGAAAAGGATCTATAACAAATTATATTATCAAACATAAACAAAAAGACGGGGCGCCATTATTTGTTGAGACGAATACGAAAATCATTTTTGACAAAGACGGAAATCCGGATGGTGTAGTGGGTGTTTTTAGAGATATAACTGAGCGCAGGCAGGCAGAAGAGGTAAGAGACAGACTTCAAACCCAACTACAGCAAGCCCAGAAGATGGAGGCCATAGGCGCTCTGGCCGGTGGAATAGCCCATGATTTTAATAATATCCTTTTCTCAATATTCGGTTATTTGGAGATAGCGCTGGATGATATCCCTGGAGACACTCCATTGCACAGCCACCTTGAAGAGGTTTTTAAAGGGGCTAAACGGGCAAGGGATTTGGTCAAACAGATACTTACGTTTAGCAGGCAATCGGATCATGAGCCTAAGCCGTTAAAGACCCAACGTGTTATCAAAGAAGCCCTGAAACTGATCACGTCTTCCCTGCCGAGCACAATCGAAATTCGAGAAAATATAAACAGCGATTGCGGATTGGTCATGGCAGACCCCACTCAAATCCATCAAGTCGTCATGAACCTGTGCACCAATGCCTATCATGCCATGGAGCAAACCGGTGGAAAGCTGATCGTTAATCTGGAAGAAATGGCGTTAACGGTCGAAGACTTAAAAGACCCGACTATGACACCAGGGCAATATGTTTGCCTGACAGTGGCTGACACCGGCCCGGGCATGAAGCAGCACATAATAGACCGGATCTTTGATCCCTATTTTACAACCAAAGAAAAAGGTAAAGGCACGGGCTTGGGCCTTGCCGTTGTGCATGGTATTATTAAAAGTCATGGAGCACAGATCAATGTTTACAGCGAGCCGGGCAAGGGGGCGGAATTTCAGGTTTGTTTCCCGGTGATAAAAAAGCAGACTGAAACAGCGCAAGTTGAAAATGATACGCCCATTCAAAAAGGGGATGAACGGATTCTGCTGGTTGATGACCAGGATATAATTGTTCAGATAGAAAAACAGATGCTGGAGCGGATGGGGTATGATGTGACAGCTCGAACCAGCAGCATTGAGGCGTTAGAGGCATTCAAGGAAAATCCAGACCAATTTGATCTTGTCATCACTGATCTGACCATGCCGAACATGACCGGGGACAAACTGGCCGTGGAGATAATGAAAATTCGATCTGATACACCCGTTATTCTTTGCACCGGATTCAGTGAAATGATGTCCAGGGAAAAAGCGGAATCCATGGGAATAAAAGGGTTCCTGATGAAGCCGGTTGTGATGAAGGATTTTTCGAGTATGATCCGCAAAGTGCTTGATAAAGAATAGGGATGAAATAATTTTCCCATTTTCAGAAATAGCAAGGCAAGCTGAAGCTTGCACTCTGAATGGGGAAGTTATTTCGTCCCCGTTCCTTATCTTCATTTCATAGCAATCGCGCGGGTTGATATATCCGGCTCACTCAATTGCCTGAAATTTTTTAATGAATTTGCGGTCAATGTAGTCCTTTATGCGAAACGCCAGCCTTCCCCCAAACAAAAGCTGATTTTTTCTTAAAACGCCGGTTCCGTCACCCAGATTGAAGATCAGAAGGTAATCTCCGCCAGGATCAAATGGCATCAATTCCTCTTCTTGCAAGGCGGCCATCAGGTTGTGATAAAGCACCGGATTTTGGCGCACCGCATATACGCCGACTTTATCCAACGGCAGGTCTTGAAAACAGATGCAATCACCGCCACCGAAAATTTCCGGGTATTGGGTACTCTGTAAATATTTATTGACCAGTAAGCCTCCGTCAAGACCGGTTGGCAGCCCCGATTGGTTGAATATCGGCGACGGTTTGACGCCAAGCGCCAGGAAAATGAAGTCCGTTTTATATTCTAAACCCGAGTCCAGTGTAATCTGGCCATCGGATATTTTTTTCACATAGCCGTTTTCCAGGATTTCGATTTTCCTCTGGGTAAGCGATGCGGTAACTTTTCGGCGGATATTTTGCGGGAAGCGTGACATGAACTTTTTTCCCGCAAATATACGAATCTGGGGTTTGTTTTTACTACAGCTATCTGTCAATCGCCATACATTTCCGGCTATTTCAGCGGACGAAGGGCCTCCTCCGACGATGCTGATAGTTATCTTCCTTTGGGCAATCAGTTCTATAAGTCTTTCCTGAGCCTCGATAAGTTTTTCAATCGGCTTGACTGAATAGAGATTTTTAACACCTTCATCGACGTTTGAAAGCGGCACCTGGCTGCCGGCATTAAAGGAAACAATATCATAAGGAACCGTAGCGCCGGATTCAAGAAATACGATTTTTTCTTCGGGATCAACACGCACCGCCTTATCTAAAATGAACGTTCCGCCCTGTTTTTCCACCACATGTCGGGTGGCGAACCGGATGTCATCAGGATTGTATGTTTTTCCCAGCATCCCCGGCCCCATACCCGAGTAGTAGTGATAGGCCGACGGCCCGATAACGGTTACCTGGAACCCTTTTTCAACAAATTTATTCAAGTTCGCTAAGGTCACCATGTGAGCGTGACCGCCGCCAACCAGTACGAGATGTTTTTTCATCATCATATCCTTTTTCTCGTTTTAACGTTCCGGCGTCAGAACGTTTTCAAGGACGCTCTGCGGTCCCGTATTGTGCATGGACGTCGGAGGGTCATTGAGATTCAGATGTGTTCCAACACCGGAGCGTTGGAACAAGACGAATTTTAAATGCGCTCCATAAGTTTACCCAGTTCAGCCAAATGCGTCTGTTCTTCGTTAGCTATTCGAGTTAACACCTTTTTACTCTGGGGATTAGCGCTCCTGGCAGCAGCGCGCATGTATAGATCAAGCGCCTGAGCTTCAATGGACATCGCCAGGCCGATAATATCACTTTCAGATTCCCAGTCCGACGGTTGGAAAAGGTTGATATATTCCTTGGTTGTAAGCCCACCCTCGGCCACGTCTTTAACCGTATTTTTTTCAAACGCCACACGGCTGACCGTTTTTGCGGTTATTGCAAGATATTCGTCAAAAAGACGGTCCTTGTGAGTCACTTCAATCTCGGCTAGTTTAGTAAAAAGGTTTTTAACCGTATCATTTTTAACTTTTGGGATCATCGTTAAATAGAAATCCCGCAGACCGTCTTCGAGTGAATATGCCACCGTAAGCGTCTTTTCCGGGGACTCATCACCTGTGAACAATTCCAAGCCCATTTCCTCCGCTCCGAAAGCGGCCTCGCCTTGCCATCCCTTAAAACCACCGGAAAGATTGTAAACGACTTTATAGCCCTTGCCCGCCAACATCTGAGCAGCCACCCGGCTGCGGCCTCCGATGGCTCAGTACACCAAAGTAGGTTTGTCGGCATCGATTTCATCCAGGCGATCTGCCAAATCAGGCAAAGGGATCAGCTTGGCGCCCGGTATATGGCCGGTTTTGTATTCACCAGGCTGACGCACATCCAAAATCGTTACGTCGTCAGCCGATTTGTCAGCCATATAGCTACGCGCATGGACTGCATCAAATGATTTAACGGGTGTTAAAAATTGTTTCCAACGCATGTTTTCCTCCTTATACAAAATTCAGAATGATATTGTATCCGTTATTTGAACCATATCAATAACGGGAATTTGAACAGCGCTGTCTCCAAGCAGTTGGTTGGCAAAAGATTGGGAAGCGCTACGGTATTTAAGAGTGGCTTTGACTTCTAACGGAGAAACCACATCCGATGGTATTTGAAAAGCATATTTTTCGATCAAATACCCTTTGGGCGGAACCCGGTGATCATACAGCACACGGTCAGCCATGGCAATATTATGCTCATACTCCCCTTTGTGATTGCCTAATTTGGTTAAATACAGAACCGCTGATTTATCAATATTGCCTTTGGCGTCTAAATAGCCGGAACGAAAAACGGTTTTTCCATTTTTATCGAAAATGCTGATGTCAAGCCACATCTGTCTTATTTCGGTGACGCCGGTGGGCAGATAATGGCCGGCTCCGGAATTGATAACCTTGACACTGATTTGTGAGACACCGTCTTTTTGATACGTATCGCTTTTGATCAGCTCCAGGTCAGCGGCATTTTTAAGGCGTTCCACTGCCATTTGAGCATGAATCTCATTTTTCGATAGCTTGGTGACCAGCGTATTGGCGCCGACGAAATAGTGCGTATTGATATGCTCTCTTGATGGGCCGTCATCCGCCGCTTTGCCCGGATTATCGGGTCTGGCGGTTTTGCCTGTTGCCGGAACCCCGGGTTTTTGACGCATGTGGCAATCCTGGCAATTTATAGTCGTGGCCGGGTTGCCGGTGTTGTAAGGACTATGTTTCCATTCATCGTAGGTTTGTTCAAAAGGAAGGTTATTGGTGGCATGGGAGACATTATGGCAAAGACCGCAAAATTCCGATTTGGTATGCAATTCAGAGTATTTTACCGGATGGAAATCCGAACTGGCGTCTTTCAGGGGGCCCAGCATGGTTGAAGGATCGTCCTCTCCGTCTCCCGGAGCGACTTCATAGCCGGCGTCACCGATATGTTTGACTTCGTCAATGTTGTGGCACCAATTGCAAAAAATACCTTGCGCCGGTAAAGACTTCAATTTGTTATAATCATCACCCGGAGAAGTAATGTGATAGGCGCGGAAACCAAGCGGTGTATGGCATTTAACGCAAGCTTTCATTTCAAGGATATCCTTGGGGTTGACCGTTTCATTGAAAAAAAGCTTGGTTGCCGCCCGCCATAAGGGATCCGTGAAGGCTTTGCTGTGCATCGAACCGTTCCATTGTTCAAATTTTTCTGAATGGCAGTCGGCGCACACGGCCGGATCTATAAATTGATTGACGCGAACTTTTTTAAAATTAAAGACCTCATTTTTTTCAGACGCCCTGATTTTTTCCTTTTTCGGAGATGCTTCGACTTTTTGCTGTTCATTCGACTGAACCGGTTTTCCCAACGCCGCCAAGTAGTTGGCAATTGTCAGCGCGTTCGGTTCTGAAATCGAACCGCGGGTGTATTTGACCATCCTCTTTATGGTCCTTTGCCATGCGGCCAAATTTTTTGTCTTATCCAAAGATTTCTCCAGGGAATGACATTGGAAACACTTTCTTTCAAATAGTTTTTGGTCTTGTTCAACCGAAGCGAATGTATAAGCAGCGGTGAAAAACATGATCAAAATGCACAATATCTTTTTCATCAACAATTTTCCTTCCGACTCGAAGCCAAAATTCGTTTAATATCAATTAACCGTCTTTACAAACGTATCATACATATCCTGATTAAATCCGATGATCAATTTGGCGCCAACGGCAAGCGCCGGTGCCCGCAAGTTGCCGGTTCTACCCAAGGCGGCCTTGGTAATGGCTTCCCTGTTTTTTTCATCAGGTTCGTACTCTGCATATTTCTTCCCGCGCCCGATAACAAGGGTTTGGTACTTCTTTAATAGTTGCCAGGCATCGTCTCCACTGATTTTTTCTTTCCTGGCATTGACAGTCTCTTTTACACTCAATTTTTGCGACTCAAGAACCTCTTGTGCCTTGCCGCATGAAACTCAGCCTTTACGCATATAAGCCCAATCGATTTGCATGTTTTCCTCCTTATTTCAGATTAACAGTTAACGCTTTTACACCTTAGCACGAACTTTCATTTTTTAAGCAACTCGATAATGTGCCGGTATTGCTTCATCTCGGTAAGCCATTCATCCGGAATTGCTTCTATGCCCAAATACGCACCCAGAACCATTCCCACGATCATTCCACGCGAGGACGAATCACCGCCGGCCATGACATTTTCAACCAAGGCTTCCTTTAAGTTATTTTCATATTTGGCAATCAGATGAATCGTAGCGGGAAAAGCCGCCTCAATTTCACACATCTGTCCAAAATCGTCAATGGCGCTTCGGGTGTCGGCTGATACGCTATCAAGACCGCTATGAATCTGTTCTATAAACGGCGGCCGATTAAAATCAGATTTTAACACTGCTTTCAGAGCCTCACAAGGCGTTTTACCATCTAAAACGGCCAACGTAACCCTGGCGAACAATTCGGCGCTGTCAATGACATCGGACTGATTGTGGGTCATAGCGGTTTGAGCGCGTACGCCGGCGATCATTTGCTGCGGTTGATCTTTATAGCAATACACCAGCGGGCTAATCCGTGATGCACCGGCCAGATCATCTGATTCCGACCCGGATTTTTCAGGGTCTTCATCAATCGCGAAATTCGCCAGTGTTCCTTTGGTCGCTTTGTCAACATAACCGGTGTAATCTTCGAAAAGGGCTTGCCATTTGGTACTGAAGTGATTGAGTTCAAAGCCGCCCGAATCAGAACACGTTTCGAGCAGAACCATCATCTGATCCCCATAGTGCGTGAATTCACCCAATTCTTTGGTGGCATGGTATGAAGTGAACGGTTTGACAAAACGTTCCACCCGCCCCAATTTTTTATCAATTACATTGGTGTTGTAGACCCAATGCGCACCCAATGCCAAGGCGTCCGCGGCAAAGGATGCCAGTAACGACGCCTGTGCTTTATTTTCCATGATAGCCTCCTAAATTTACGTTGTATTCTGTTGACAAATCAAAGCATTCTTCAGAGCCATATAAGAGCGGTATATTTGTAGTAAATCGGTTCGGTTTCAGTCAGAGCCCCATCGAAGCGGCATATTTGTAATAAAAGCGACTATATCTCTGCCATTAAGATGATTTATTTTTAGGCTTCGCCAACGTAACCAAACGACTGATGCTGATTTTGACAAACTCACGGTCTAAGAATAGTATAATTGCGGTGCTGTCCGCCGTAAGCGATGCCAGCAAGGAACGCAGTTCATCAGGAACTTCAAACGCGCCGGAAATCCAAACCGCCAGTCCTCTAAGGTAGGCATCTCGCGATTGCAAATACGGAATTAGCAACGAAGACGCTTGCCGAACCAATTCCGGACGCGCGTAAGCTAAACGACCCAAGCCCCATAGAACACCGCGCTGCAGCATCTCATATTCGATAAAATTACCATCCGGATTAATATAAGAAAGCAGGAGAAAATGATACTCTTCCGCCAAACGGTGGCTGCATGCCATAATCTCGCCCAAGGCTTCCGGCGATCCCCAGCCGATCCCTCCGGATTCATCGTTCAGGTTCCAGGTTAAACGACGCATCACGACTCGGGCGCTTTCGGTGTCTTGATCCGCAAGGCGCGCAACTACGGCGCCCATCGCCGCAATGGCGTGCCAGCGGATAATCTCTTCCGAACTGTAAAAAAAACTGAATAAAGGATTAACGACTTGCTTTAAAGGTAGTCGGACGATCTCATTGACAGCGTGGTCACAGTTATTTTGTGAAAGAATGTGAAAAACGGTTTTTTTAAGCTTTCTACCGCCTATTTTCCCGATACGTTTTACCATCAGTCATTATTGTCCTAATAGACAGTCACATATTTCAAAAAAATATCGTTGGATTTTGGCATCCTTCATAAGACAGCTAAAGTAGTTAACACTTTTTCGATCTGTTCAGCCACAAAATTTTGTAGGGTGGGCAGAGTGTAACGGAACCCACCATTTATGGCAATTCGGTGCGGTGGGTTCCGTTACACTCTGCCCACCCTACATTAAAAAGTGTAAACCGACAAATGAAGGATGCCTATATTTTCAGGTAATTCGCGTTCCTTAGTTTCACATTTAAATCCAGGATTGCTCAAAACCGATAGGAACTCGCTCTCAGAACTGCGCCGGCAATTTTTTCCAGAGGGAGAATTCTTGCCACTGCGCCTCTTTTTATCGCCTCCTTAGGCATTCCGAAGACCACACAACTTTCTTGATCCTGGGCAATGTTGGCGGAGCCGGCGTTTTTCATTTCCAGCATGCCGCGCGAACCGTCATCGCCCATGCCGGTCATAATAACGCCAATGACATTGGGACCGCCATAGCGAGCGGCGGAACGAAAAAGCACGTCAACCGAGGGGCGGTGCCGGCATACCAGCGGGCCGTCCCTGACTTCGACATAGTATCGCGCCCCACTGCGTTTCAGAAGCATATGACGGTTTCCGGGACAAATTAGCGCACGACCGCGAAGAACGCTGTCATTATTGGCAGCTTCTTTGACTTCGATGCGGCACAGCGTGTTAAGGCGTCGGGCAAAAGCGGCAGTGAACTTTTCCGGCATGTGTTGGACAATGACAACGCCGGGTCCGGCCTGGGGCAGGGCTTGCAGGAATATTCTCAACGCCTCGGTACCGCCTGTCGATGCGCCCACAGCCACTACTTTTTCCGATGTGTGGATTACCGCTCGGCCGCTTGGTTTGGCCAGGACGGCGTCAGCAGTCAGTTTTGGCGCGATTTTACGAAACTTGACGAGCGGTTTTAAGCGGGCGGCCGAAGCCGCTTTAATCGCGTCCGTTATCCGAATTTCTGATTCATACAGGAATTGTTTAGCGCCCAAACGAGGTTTTGCGATGATTTCAACCGCCCCGTATTCCAACGCTTTCAGGGCGTTTTCAGAGCCTTTGTCAGCCACCGAGGAACAGATAACCACAGGCATCGGATGCTGTGTCATTATTTTTTGTAAAAAGGTGACACCATCCATGCGCGGCATTTCAATATCCAAAATAATGGCACCGGGAACTTCGCGTCGGATTTTAGCGGCGGCAATATAGGGGTCGGCAGCCACACCCATGACTTCCATATCAGGCTGTGAATTAATGATATCCGCCAGTGTCTGGCGCACAACAGCGGAATCATCGACGATCAGCACTCTGATCTTTTTTTTCATCGCACCCTCTTTTGATAATAGATCGTTGACGCCACTTGTGCCAAAGGAATATCCATACCGCTTAACGTTCCTAAATGACTTATAAAAAGAAACGCTTTGGGAATCATACGACGACAATATCTAATAAATAAAAATATAGTTTCCCGTGGTTTGACGATAACCGTTCCCCCTGGACGGAACGGCTTTCCGCTCTACATGAGCATAACCGTGCGTAAGGGTGTAGCGCGGGAAGCTGTCCCGTGTTAGCTTACACGTAGAGAGGAGTGAACGGTTACGATTGACGGGTATCATTCCGATGCTTCCCCTGGCTCGGAAACCTCCGTATCATTTTCAATTTCCTGAACCAATAAAGGTTCATCGGTGGAGAAAACTTTTCCAATATCAATAATGATAACAAATTCGTCATCATATTTGCCGATGCCCCTGATAAACTCCGTGCGCCAGCGTTTTCCGATGTGAGGCGAGGCTTCGATTCGGTCCGGTTTGAATTCGAGTACTTCATGCACCGAATCGACTACCGCTCCCAGTATTGTGGTTTCTTCATCCGCTTTTATTTCAATGATGACGATACGCGTCTCGATCGTATCCTCGGCACAAGCCAGGCCGAATTTTAAGCGTAGGTCTACAACTGGCACGGCGCTACCCCGGACATTGATCACGCCCCGCATAAAATCGGCCATCCGCGGCACTTTCGTGATAGGAAGCAAATCCAGAATTTCGCGCGCCTGAGCCACATCAATGGCAAACATTTCATCTTGCAATCTGAAGGTCAGGTAGTGCGCTGTTTCCGTGATTTCAGTATTTTTCATTGAGTTCACTCCTTTGCTTCTTCCCATTTCATTATGTTTAAAACACCTACATCGCAGCACCAATATCCTTGTCATGGACAAAGGTTGCGTTCACTAGCCAAGCACCTTTTTAACCACAGCCACAAGCTGTTCCGGCCTGAACGGTTTTACAATCCAACCAGTGGCACCCGCTTTTTTGCCTTCCTGTTTTTTGGCGGCCTGCGATTCGGTGGTGAGCATAATAATCGGGATAAATTTAATGCGAGGGATAGCCCGCACCTTGCGAATCAGTTCAATGCCGCCCATATTGGGCATATTCATATCGGTGATCAGCATGTCGATAGTTAAACTGTTTATCTTTTTCAGAGCGTCCTGACCGTCGACTGCCTCCGTCACCTCATATCCCGCTTCTTGCAGTGTAAAGCTCACCATTTGTCTTACGCTGGCGGCGTCGTCCGCCGTCATAATAACTTTGGCCATTTCATATCTCCTACGATTAAAATCAAGCTATAGACAGTCACATATTAAATTTCACTGTGTTATCGGTCGTCGGCGTATTACAAATACAGCCTCCTCCCTCTAGCCTTGTGACATTAATTATCTGAAAGCTTATAATCAAGTCGCCGTAAATAGTTTGTCCGGTTCCAGACCTGTTTCAGAGACGGCCTCTATTACTGCTGCTGACGCTTCTGAAACCGAAAATGATTTATGGTTCAGTTCAGCCGTTTTACGAGCGGAGCATAGTAATTGGACTCCGGTAATGTCGCAGGCGCTGACCTGTTTCAGATCAAGGCTCACACCCGCAACGGCATCTGTTTCAGAATCAGAGCTATAATCATCGCTAAAAAAAGCAGCCCACTCCTTGCACAATTTTTCGGCTTCGTAAACAGTCATAGAACTTTCAACAACAATGCGAATGCATCCGTCTTCAGTTTTTCCTGGTGTCAGCATATTTCTATCTCCATCCATAAGCCCATATTTCACTACTTTGGGCTTTATGTTCTTCAATATCCATCAATTCTTCTTTTTATTTGTTTCCATAATCTGAAAATCAAAAAAGGTCAATATTATCTCCCAAGTTATCGTCAGTTGAGAAAGTGGATGATGGTGGATGATCGGGAATTCCTGGCGAAACAGTATGATCTTTCTGTCTGCCAGGTTGTCTGAGAACATCTTGATTAGGTTGCACTTTGTATTGTTGCACAATCGTTTCAATTTCGTCGGAAGTCAATTCACGCTCCTTGCGTTTCCAAGCTTCTGCAATCCGACCGAGGAGTTCTGTCAGATGTTTGCAGGTTATCAATTCATCGGCTAACGCTGGTAAAAAGGAAAGACCGGTTTTCACACGGACTATTTTTTTTCGCAATATCCCGACAAGTTGGTAAGCTTCCGAAGATTTTATTTTGAACTGATGAAAAGCATCGGAAACGGCCTGGATATGATCATCAAGCATCGTAATGGCACCCGATTGACCTGGTTCGATTTGTTCCGGCAAATTGGTTTGTGCCTTAAGGTTGAGCGCTCCGACTGATTTGAGAATTGTTTCGATATCGGTGACAAACGCTTGAGACTGCCTGGCGAGGCTCGTAATTTCCTGGGCCATTACGGCAAACGTTTGTCTCTGATTGCCCAATTTTGACGCCTTCACACCGGCATTAAGTGCCATGATGTGCGCTTCATAGCCGATACGATGAACCTTGCGGGCCTGTATGGCAAAACGTGATGTTTTAGTGTCAGCATAAGCAACTGATTTTTCAATTTGTTCAGTCAGTTCTTGCCCCTTACATAGCAGCTCATACAAGCTCTTTAAGGCGGTTTTCAAAGCGCCAAACGGATCAACATCCGGATCATCCGGCACAGTTTTAACAGGTGGGGCATCAGGGATATACGCGAGTGGGTTTAAATCTTGGGCGCCAGACAGTGAGTCAGGGTTATCGTAAATATCAAGACTTTGCGCCAACCGTTCCGCTTCACTGTCGATTTTCTCGAATGCCTGAATATTTTTATGATAAATACAATCCAATTCTGTGATTATCAGATGTAATTCCGCTGATTGACGGTTCAACAAAGAGTCAGCTCGATTGAACTGATGCGTTTTGCCATTTTGCGTTTCATCGTTGCGGACAGTCACAATTTTGCGAAGGTTTTCACAAATATGTGCGATTCGTTGGCTCATACTGTCATGGTATTGAACGCTCACTACAATTTCACTGACCTGCTGTGCGATGGTCTGTGAGCGTATGCCCGCATTTTCCAAAACGTTGCGGGAATGCGCCATCAGTTGTTCACTTGCTCCGACGGCGCTTTGCAGCGTGCTGTCGGCCGCATGGGCCAGGCCTTGCAACATAACCGAATCGGCCGATATTTCAGTATGGGCTGAAAGCTGCGCCGTTTGCACAGTTTGGGAATCAGCCCCCAGTTGGCCTGTTAATGTCGAGAAGCTTGAAGCCACTTTTTTCGCTTCTTCCGCAAAACCTTTAAACGTTTCCTGGGCAATGCGACTGTGGGCGCTTTTGACGGCCATGTTGAAACTGATTACTCTTAGAAAAGTGGTGATTGTTTCAGTTCCGGCACATAAACGGTTAATCGCTCCCATACGTTGCGCCACTTCCAGCATATGCTTCAAATCCTGCTCTGCTTTGTCCCGAATACGTTTTATCTCTGCCATTGATTTTCCGGCAAGTGTTCTCACGCTTCGTAGCGCATCCCGCTCAATGGCATCTTCGATGAAATCAACTGCCGCATGGATTTGTTGGGTCATAAGGTCTGTATCCGCCTTAACGGATCTGAGTTCCTCACCCACTTTCAAAAAATCAGGCTCGGCACTCTGACAGGCTGCTTCCAAGGCATCAATCAACACGGCTAGTCGAGCCGGTATTTCTTTGACCGAATGGATTGTTGTGAGATCAGGCATAATTTTTATTCCGGATTTCCATAAGCCAACATTTTTTCCTCTTCCCTGCGAACGCAACGGATCAGCCCCGGAATATCAATAATCAGCGATACTGCGCCATCGCCCATAATCGTGGCTCCGGATATCCCCTCCGCATGTTGATAAATACGGTCGAGCGGTTTGATAACGGTCTGGACGTTGCCGATGATTTCATCCACAATAACGCCAGCGCGAAAATGTTCGGCCTTTACGACGGCAATTTGTTCAAACGACCGGGAGTTTGCGGTGATTCCGAATATGTCACGCAACCGGATGTAAGGCAGCAGTTCATCCGCCACCCGGAACATGTCGCGGCCCTTGGCGGATGCCAGGTGTTCGGGGTTTAATTCCGCACAGCTCTCCACTTGCTCCAGCGGTAAAACAAACCGCCGGCCATCAACCGCGACAAGCAGACCGTCGATAATAGCCAATGTAAGAAGCATGGTCAGACGAATCGTGGTTCCCTTGCCCTTTTCACTGGTGATACGTATTTCTCCGCCCAGCGTGTTGATTTCCCGTTTGACGACATCCATGCCCACGCCACGCCCCGAAACGCGGGTCACCTGGGGGGCGGTTGAAAAACCCGGTGCAAAGATCAGCGCATAAATTTCATCTGGCGAAAGTTCGGCGTCAGGGGCAATCAACCCTTTGTCAATGGCTTTTTCCCGAATGAGGCCGGAATCCAGTCCCTCTCCATCATCACTGATAGTGATAACCACCTTGGTTCCCCGATGCGCGGCACTCAGACGTATTGTACCCCTGCGAGGTTTGCCATTTTTTTCCCGTTCTTCGGGCGCATGAATGCCATGATCGATACTGTTGCGAATAAGATGAACCAGCGGGTCGCTTAACCGTTCGATAATGTTCTTATCCAACTCGGTTTCGGCGCCTTCGGTGACCAGTTCGACTTCTTTGCCCAATTCGGCTGACAAATCGCGAATATGACGTCTGAATTTGCCGAAAATAGTTCCGATTGGCATCATACGCATATCAAGGGCGCAATCGCGCAGCTCGTTGGTTAACAGTTCTAACGCTTCAACCGGGTCAGCCAGTTCAGCTTTATCTGGGGTGCCGGCATCCGATTCGCCGGCGATTTGGGTCAACCGGGCCTGGGTGATCACCAGTTCGCCCACCAGGTTGACCAATTTATCCAGTTTGGCGGATGGCACCCGGACACTATCCGCAATGATTGCCGACGAGCGCTTGCGCAGAATCGTTTGCTCCGTCAGGGCGGAGGTCAGTTTGTCTGGTGATATTGCGCCGGATGCGACCAGTAATTCGCCGATTTTTTTTCGGTTGTCAAGCGCTTCATTAAGCTTTTCAGGGTTGGCGTCACCTTTGTCCACCAAAATTTCTCCCAATCGCGGACTCAGTTGCATTTCATCCGTTTCAAAGGGCGTATCCAGAAGGGGCCGTATGTTGACCAGGCTTTCATCTTCGACAAAAATAAAGACGTCTCTGACAGCATTTATATCAGAATGAGTTGTTAAAATTATATCCCAGCTAAAGTGGCATTTTTCCGCCTCCAGGTCGTCTAAGGCAGGAATGGCGCCAGTATTTGCCACAATACTGCATCCGCCCATTTCACGCAACTCATTCAGCAGCAATCTCGGATCCATGCCATCCGCAATAATACTGGCATGGGGACTGAACCTGATACGATAAACCGTTTCTTCATTCAGAGCCTCATCCTGGTCTGGCAGTTGTAGCGTTGCATCGGTATCCGTGTCAGTGATTGCGTCTGCCGGCTCAGGCAATAATTTTTGCAGGGCGGCAATAATTTTTGCGTCTGTCTCCGTGTCCGCGCCACTATCATCATCATCGTCCGAGGCATCCAGCATCACTTTGATCCGGTCGCGAGCCATGAGAATCTGATCGATCAATGGGCTCGTTACCGGAATTGTGCCTTCGCGGACATGATCAAGCACCGTCTCAACATGATGCGCGAAGGCAGCGATGTCATCAAAGCCAAACATTGAGCCGGAGCCTTTGATCGTATGAATCGCTCGAAATAAGCGGTTAAGACCTTCCGTATCATCCGGATTCTCTTCAATATCCAGGATAGCTTCTTCAATAGCTTGCAGGTGTTCCTCGGCTTCCTGGCGATAGGCTTTGGCGTACTGTTGTTTTTTATCCATTTTTATCACCCAATTTTTGTAATATCGTTTCTACGACCCCGCGAATTATAGGTTTTGATAATTTATTCAATCGACGCACTTCGATGAAATCCGGGTGAATCCTCAGACGCGACGCCCGCTTCAACAACGGCAAACACCTTTTCAATATTCAAAATAATGGCATATTGATCATTCTTGCTGACAATCCCCCGCA
>JAOZRC010000537.1 GCA_029940345.1 Desulfobacterales bacterium | reverse complement strand
TTTTTGCACGCTCCGGTTTTCTTCCGCAATCCGCAGATGGTCTTCTCCGCGACCGAGATGGTCAATAATGGGTTTGTCGTATTCGTCAATCAGAATTACCGGTTTGCTTCCGGCAACCTGATACAGGGCAATGCACAGATCGGCGAACCCCGCAACTAAACCGGCTTCTGAATTGATCTTAATGCCGTTTGAAGCAGCGATTTGATTCAGATGATATACCAGTGCATGTTCAAACACATCAGGATTTTTGTTATCAATCGCATTAAAATCAAATATCATGACGGGATGTTGATTGAATTCCCAATGATTTTCTATCCACAACCCTTTAAACAGCGTTTTGTTCCCTTTAAACAACTCCATCAAAGTTGAAATGGTGAGCGATTTGCCAAACCTGCGGGGACGCGACAGGAAATAGGCGGTGCCCTCGGTAATCATCCGGTGAATATGGCGGGTCTTATCCACATAAACGTAATTTTCTTCACGAAGTCTGCGGAAAGATGATGTGTCAATGGGAAGTTTTTTCATGCTTACTCCAACCACCAATGATCACGAATGAACACTAATAAAATAAATTATTCGTGATTATTGGTGTTCATTCGTGGTTCAGTTTTTGTAAGTCCTATTTCTACGACAAAATCCGACGGTAAGTTTCCATATATTGTTTGGCAATTTTTTCAAAAGAAAAATTTTCCAGGACATGCCGCCTGGCCTGCAAGGCCATTCGGTAACGAATTTCAGGATGCTCCAATAAGTAAATAATTTTATCAGCAAGGATTTTAGCATTGCCAGGGGGAAATAATAAGCCGGTGTTATTATTTTCAATAAGTTCGACGACTCCGCCAATATCAGAGGCGACGATTGCCATGCCGCTAGCCATCGCTTCTAATAAAGCGTTGGGAAAGCCCTCCAAGAGAGATGGGAATGCAAATATATCAGCGACGCCCAGATAATTTTCCGGGGAAGCAGTCGAACCTTCAAAATAAATATTTTTAAGAGACGCTTCGGCAACTTTTCGTTTCACATCTGTTTCAACGGAATTCGTTTGATTATAACCACTTCCCACAATAAACAATTGCGCATCAGGGTAAAATCTTATGACCCGGGACCATGCATCTACAAGCACTGTTAAACCTTTACGCGTTGTCAGCCGACCGGAAAATAAGACGACAGGAGCAGAAGAAGGGATCGTTCTATCTGTTCGCCATGTCTGACGCTGTGTTTCAGTGTAAGGATGAAAGCGTTCACTGTCAACGGCGTTAGCTATTTGTACCACAGCTTCATGTGGCGCATCAATTAATTCCAGTTCCCTACGAATTTCACGGGTCATGCCAATGATCGCATCGGAACGTTTAAAAAGAGATAGAAGCAATATCCCTGTTAACGTATTTTTATATTTCAAAATTCGACCCGCTGTCGCAATTTTGGCAACATTTGCAAGACCACAGCAACTTGCCGCGAAACAACTGATAACACCCATAGCCACAGCGCCATGTGAATGAATGATGTCTATTTTTTTCGTATTGCGAAACAAATGCCAGATAAGCGATATTGTAAATAGAAAGGTTTTAAAAAAACTTTTCCCGTGACGGCCAACCCGCAAAACAGACGCACCGTCAATCGATTCGTAGATTGGCATCTCCGGATGCCATCGCCTGGTGATGATTTCAACTTCGCACCCCAGATCAATAAGATGCGGCGTCAATTGACGCAACTGGTTTTCGGCACCGCCCCAAATCGGATAATAGCGTTCCGTAAGCATTAACACGCGCATGGCATAATAATCATCTTTATAAAGTTTGCTTATTTCTTAATTGTCTTATCTTTTCCAAACTTAAACCCGTTTTTTCTGATATAACCTCATCATCCAGAATATCCAAAAGATTGATCGCCACCTTTTTTATTCCATCTAATTCACCGACTTCATAATATGCATCCGATTCAACGATATGTTCCGTTATCGCTTTTGACACGCCAAACAGCATTCGCTGCAAATAATCAAATTCCCTGTCATATTGAACTTCGATGATAATTAGCTCTTGAGTTCCGGTTTCAACTTTCAAATCGACGCGATTGAATTTGTCTGATTGGTAATCTTTATTACTTTCGCTTTCCAGAACTTCCAGGATGGTGATCTCTTCTTTCAACAATTCGCTAAGGAAACCTTCCAGCACTTCGAAATTCGCTTTGCTTCTTAACAAGCGTTTCATGGCCCAATCAAAGCTCACCAGTTTTCTTTTGCTCATTGTCCGGTCTCCTTTTGCGGGTTGGCCTGGAACAGTGTGTTTTTTTATCGCAAGACCGTTCCGCCCTGCGCAATCTGAAAGAAGGCGTTACATTGCAACCGAAATGCAAAATGGCCGAAACGATGATCAAGTCCCCAGATGTCAGGACGTTGCCGCTAAAGACTGAAACCTATACTTTAGATTGGAATAAGATAATCACAAAATGTAAATCCGAAATTATGGCATTGCAAGTATAGCATACGCAAGCTGAAGCTCGCACTCCGCTAATCTGGAAAAATCAAAATCAGATATATGCAACACAATCAATTGCAAATTTCAATTTCCGGTTTCCACAAATACTGGCATCACTTTCACACCGGTTTTTTTGTCTTTGTAATTTTTTTCGTACTTCTTACGGTTATCAGCATCCACGTATTCCACAAAAAAGACCAGTGCGATTTCCGAAAGCCCCAGTTCTTTGCCATAGCCAGCAGCTTGGTCCAGTGCCTCGTGATACCCCGGTTCGTCTGTATATGATTTTACCTCAATGCCATACATCTTTCCCCGGTATTCAATGAGAATATCAATTTTGCCGTTTCCAGTGGGAAATTCAGGCCGCACCCGGGCTTTTTTCATCTCCAGATAATCACAGAGATAGCGATAAAGGTTGAAATGATACACCGCTTCAAACACGCGTAAGTCTTTTCGTCTGGGTGCGCCTTCCAGGAGCCATTCCCGGTTTTTTTTAAGATGATCCTGATGACGGCGCATCAAATTCCTTATATTCAGACCCTCTTGGGTAAAGGTGTCGGAAAGGTCTTCAAAAGGCTCATGAATTTTCCCCACATAACCGAACAGTTCACCGGCAAAATAGTTAAACAGTCTTTTCTGAACAAACGGGCAGGAAAATCTGACATAAGCGTCCCTTTGGCCGCTTTTTTCCAAATCAATCACACCGTTCATATACAAAAAACCGATAGCCGGATCATCATATCTGAATATGACTTTCTTGTCTGTTCTGAGTACCTCGAACACCAGGTTTTTATAAGGCTCCTGTATTGCTTTGCTAATGACATTCAGAATATTGTTGTTCGGAAGCACATATATTGCCGCAGCATAAATGTCTTCAAAATTGTCTGTGCCCAACGGTCTGCCGGGCGTTGTCTCATACCCATCGAACCCCTCTGTAAGCAACTCTCCCAGCCAGCAGGTAATGCCGGGCTGTCCCCGGGTTTCACTGTATAACCGTTCAATGACCTTTTGGTTCACTTTCTGACCGCTTTCTTGTTCGTACCACCTGAACATGCCTTCGGTTTCTTCAAAGGTCAAATTCGGGATGTGCAGGCTGCGCTGGATATTGAAAGGCGAGCCTCTGAGATTTTCGATCCCAAGCACGTTTCGGACACCGATAAGCGCTAAACCGTGCAGCAGAAATTTTTTCTTCCGGGGAAGGCTCCGGTCCGTTTGGCGATGGTTGAAAATATTTCTGAAAACCCCGACTATGCCGCTGATGGCATCTTCTGCAAGGGCATCGAATTCGTCAAGGATCAGAATCAAGGGGATGCCCAGCACATCTTTTAGAAACAGGTTATGAAATTCGTCGAGGGTGTTTACCGAAACATCACTGAGATTCAGCTCCTCTATGATTTCGTTTGCAATTGCCCGCACGATTCGGTCTGTATCTTCGGTCATCTTCAGATGCTCCAGGTTGATCTTGAGCGCATGAAACTGCCCGTGTTCCTGAAGTTTCCACAGAATCTGATTCATCAGCCAGGACTTACCTGTCTGACGAGGCCCCCAGACAGTGATATAGTGGCCGCCTTCGTCAGGGGATTCGCCGACCAGTCTGTCATATCCCCTGCCAATCAGCTCTGTTCTGGGCGCATAGAAATGCAGTTTCGTATTGATCGGTCCGTATGATGAAAATCTTCGCAAGATATTTTTTAACCCAGTGTGTAAACCATATTTCAGGCGCGTAATTTCTATCCCTGCAATTCTTCAATCGATAGAATTCTTGAATTAACGCCGGAATTGTAATCAAAGCTCGGCATCCTTCATAAGACAGCTAAAGTAGTTAACACTTTTTCGATCTGTTCAGC
>JAOZRC010000536.1 GCA_029940345.1 Desulfobacterales bacterium | reverse complement strand
CATTCACACCCCCGCCGCCCTCGGTCTCCTCGGTCAGCCGGACAGGAACCACGCCGACCAACGCGGCAAGCATCCAGTTCACTGTCACCTTCAGTGAAAGCGTTTCCGGGATTGACACAGGAGATTTTGTTCTGGCAAAGACCGGTACGGCAGACGGCACGATTGCCACTGTCTCGGCCGCTGCCGGAACCAGCGTCACGGTAACGGTGAACACGGTCAGCGGCGACGGCACGCTCGGCCTGAATCTGACAGATGACGACACTGTTGTCAACGGTATGAGCGTCCCCCTCGGCGGCACAGGCGCGGGCAACGGCGATTTCACAGGACAGGTTTACACCATCGACAATACCGGGCCGGCAGTGCTCAATGTGACTTCCGCCGCGGCTGACGGCACTTATTATATCGGGGATGTCATAGTTGTTACGGTTCAATTCCATGAAACTGTCACGGTTACCGGCACACCCACGCTGACGCTGGAAACCGGAGTGTCTGATGTGACAATCGATTACGGCGGCGGCAGCGGTTCCGACACCCTGACATTCTCCTACACCGTGATGCCGGGCAATGCCAGCGCCGACCTTGATTATCCTAACAATACCGCCTTGGCATTGAACGGCGGCACGATTCGGGATGCGACCAGCAATGACGCCGCGCTCACATTGGCGGTTCCCGGAACTGCCAATTCGCTGGGTGGCAACAAGGCGCTTATCATTGACGGGAGCGTGAGGCTCGTGATCAATGAAACGGATTACGACCAGGGAGCCTCGGACGACGCTGAGTTCATCGAAATCAAGAACATCAGCGCCGCGGCTGTCAACTTGAGCGGATACGCTGTCAAACTGATAGATAACACCGCCGGCCCGGGCGTTTACCAGACCATCAATCTGGACAACGTGAGCCTCGCGGCCGGTGATTATCACGTGATTTGCGACACTGTCGGCACGACCGTGGCTGATTGCGATCAGGCGGCCGCTCTCGGAAATGACTTTATCCAGAACGGCTCCCCGGACGCTGTCGCCCTGTATAAAGGCGTTTCACTTATAGACACCGTGAGTTATGACGGTGATACGGCCGGATATACCGAGGGAACGGGCGCGCCTGCGGACAACGATACCGGCGATATTTACGGCATTTCCCGAATCCCGGATGGTGCGGATACGGACGACAACAGCGCTGATTTTCAGCAAAGGTGTGTCACACCCGGCGCATCCAACAGCGCTGTCGCACCGCCGGCGACTTGCAACACCGCCCCCTTTGTTGTCGCCACGGGCATTCCGAACCAGACCGCTGTTGAAAACGGGCCGGCTGTCACCCTGAATATGCGAAGTTATTTCGATGATGCCCAAGACGGGACGGACCTGGTCTATACGGTTTTTGCGAACACCGGTGCGGGAATCGTAACGCCTGCCATAAATGCGGCAACCGACATTCTGACATTGACGCCGGTTGCGGACGCGTTCGGCACGGCGAACATTACGATTCGGGCTGCGGACACAGGCGGGTTTTTCGCAGATGACACGTTCATGATGACCGTTTCAGAAGCGGCGGCTCCGCCAGCGCCAGGCCCCGCTCCGGCTCCGGAAAATCCCTCGACCGGACTTCCGGACACCGCTTATCCGGTGTATCGCTTTTACAGCGAAGGGTTGCTCAAACATCTTTTCACATCCGATGAAAACGAGAAAGCGCATTTGATCGCCAATGCGTCCGATGTCTGGCGGTATGAAGGAATCGCATATTATTCATATACGAATGCGAATGGCGCGCTTGTGCCGGTGTATCGCTTTTACAGCGAAGCGTTAATGACGCATCTTTTCACCATTGACGAAAATGAGAAAGCGCATCTGATCGCCAATGCGTCCGAAGTCTGGCGCTATGAAGGCATTGCGTTCTATGTTCCGGCAAACTATCAGGCGGGAACACTGCCAGTGTATCGTTTTTACAGTGAGGCTTTGAAAGTTCATCTGTTTACAATCGATGAAAATGAAAAAAATCATTTGATTGAAACGGCCGGGGATGTCTGGCGGTATGAAGGGATTGCGTATTACGCGCGACCGGCGTCCGCAGACGCGGCGTTCAGAACATCTGCGGCTGCGACGTTCAGGCCCGGTGATACGACAGGTAATGTGTCTGATGCCGGCAGCGTCATCTATGCCGGTGATGCGCCGGTGATTCTGGAAGACGCGGAAGATGGCGACACAGCCGGTTGGACAGCGTATAACGGTGCGGTAACGGTGTTTAACATGCCGGATCCGGACAGCGCCGAAAATCGTGTGATTGAAATTCCCCTGGACTGCGCAGACGCGCTTTTCGGGTTTATTCTGCCGCAGCCGGCGGCGTCGTCGAAACTGTCATGGCGTATGCGCTTTGACGATGATTATATGATTTATGCCGGCTGCCGCACTTCTGACGGCAACCGTTTCCTGGTATATACGGCGAATTCCGTAGACGCGGATTACCCGGATGTGGACGACTACATTTATATCGGTTTGGGTGATGTGACGGCTGTCGGCAACTGGATCACCGTTACCCGCGACTTGCAGGCGGATATGGCTGGCACCGGAGAGGAAGCCACGATCAGTCAGATTTTCGGCTTTTACATCAGCGGCCAAGGTTTTATAGACGACCTTCTTTTGCCTGCTGAATAACCTCGTCAAACAGGAGTGCTGGCTTCAGCTTGCCAGAAACGCAAACTGAAGTTTGCACTCCTTAAAATCAACCTAACTTTTTACGAATGGTATCTGCAATTTGTTGACAGTGCTGTTCAGTCTCACCCGGTGTCGGACCTTCTACCATAACGCGGCAAAGCGGTTCTGTTCCCGAATAGCGCACCAGCACCCTGCCCTGCCCTTTCAACTTTTCTTCAACGGTTTTAATTACGGCCTGCACATCTGCAACAGAGCCAAGGTCCGGTTTGCTTTTCACTTTCACACCGATCAGTTTCTGGGGAAACACCGTCATAATCTTTTTAAGTTCGGACAGGGGCTGTTGCTGTCTTCGGATTGATTCAAGGAGCATAAGTGCCGTTAGCAGGCCGTCACCGGTGGTGTGGTGATTCAGAAAAAGGGTGTGCCCTGATTCTTCACCGCCGAGCGCCGCATCGGAAGCGACCATCTCTTCCATGACAAGCCGGTCACCGACCCCGGTGATAAGATGTTCAATGCCCATTTTATTTAATGCCTGCCCTAGTCCCATATTACTCATAACGGTGCTTACCAGCAGGTTGTTTTTTAAAACGCCCTGCGCTTGCATCTCTTTTGCGCAGATGGCCAATAGCTGATCACCGGTTAACTTGTCGCCTTTTTCATCAACGGCGATCAAACGGTCGCCATCACCATCAAAGGCCAGTCCTGCGGCAGCGCCTGACGCTACAACTTTTTCTTGCAATGTTTCAGTATGTTGCGAACCACAGTCGGCGTTAATGTTTTTCCCGTCGGGATTGACAAAAAGAGCCGTAGCATCGGCCCCCAATTCATTGAATATATTCGGAGCCACTTTGTAAGTCGCTCCGTTGGAACAATCAATTACAATAGGCATCTTTTCAATCGAAAAAGATGCACTGAGGCATTGTTTCAAAAAGGTGGCGTAGCGCTGGTCGGCATCATCCAGGGATTGCATGGCGCCAACTGTTTTCCCGGATACAATCCTTGAACCCGCTTGGAATTCAACAATTAGTTTTTCCAGCTTGGCTTCTTCCGCTAGGGAAAGTTTGTAGCCCCTGGCATTAAAAAGCTTGACGCCGTTATCGAAATACGGATTATGGGATGCCGAAATGACAACGCCGGCATCCGCTTGCATTGATGATGTCAGAAACGCGACGCCCGGGGTGGGAATCGTTCCTGCCAGATAAACCGAGCCACCGGCAGCGCATATTCCTGATGCCAGTGCGGCCTGAAGCATATCTCCGGATACACGTGTATCTTTGCCGATAATGATGGTGGAACTCTTTTTATCTTCAGGTTTAAAAAAAATTGCCACCGCCTTTCCAATAGACACTGCCATTTCAGGTGTCATCGGATGTTGGTTAGCCATACCGCGGATGCCATCCGTGCCAAAAAGCTGGGTCATTTTTTGTTATCCTTCAAATAATTTGAGTGTAACTTTTTTGGGTAGGGTGGGTGAAGCGTAGCGTAACCCACCATCGTCTGACCGCTAAAATACGGTGGGTTTCGCTACGCTACACCACCCTACATGGCACGATAGATGCAAAAAGGTTATGTTCAAATGATTTCGTTCAAATTAGCTATACTCGCGAAGGCCATAATTGGTGATTTATAATTGATCAATACCTTAATTCATAGGCGTAAGACATATTTCAAAATCAC
>JAOZRC010000535.1:2594-4333 GCA_029940345.1 Desulfobacterales bacterium | reverse complement strand
ATAGAAAGGAAAAAAAATGATTGCATACGTTTTTCCCGGGCAAGGTTCACAAAAAAAAGGGATGGGCGCTTCTTTGTTTGATGATTTTGCCGAATTGACAGCGCAAGCTGATAAAATCTTAGGCTATTCGATTAAAAAACTGTGTTTGGAAGACACCGATCAACAGCTTAACCAGACCCAATACACCCAACCGGTGTTGTACGTTGTCAATGCGTTGTCTTATTACAAAAAATCAGAAGAAGCCGGCGTCCCCCCGGATTTTGTGGCCGGCCACAGTTTAGGCGAATACAACGCCTTGCTGGCTAGCGGCGGTGTTGATTTCGAAACCGGGTTAAAACTGGTTCAAAAAAGAGGTGAACTGATGAGCCAGGCCACGGGCGGTGCAATGGCGGCCATTTTGAAATCGGATGAAGATGAAATCAGGGCCATCCTAAAAGAAAACGATTTAACCACGATTGACATGGCCAATTACAATGCGCCTGGTCAGATCGTGATTTCCGGCCGCTCCGAAGATGTCAGGCGCGCAGCCAAGGTTTTTAAAGAAGCGCGGTTGCGCTGCACCATTTTAAAGGTCAGTGGCGCTTTTCATTCCCGCTATATGCGTCCTGCCAGGGAGGAATTTGAAACCTTTATTAAAAGTTTTACGTTTTCTGATCTGAAAATACCGGTAATATCCAATGTCCATGCAAGGCCCTATTTGCAAGATGCGATCATAGCCAATTTAGCGGATCAAATGACCTCTTCGGTTCAATGGATAGAAACGGTCCGCTATCTGATGGCCCAGGGGGAAATGGAATTTGAAGAAATCGGACCGGGCAAAGTGCTGACCAATCTGATCAAGCGAATACGGTCTGAAAAATGACGCTGCCGCTTCACAACAAACGCGCCACCCTGAAACTTGCGCCAGGTGAAATCCATTTATGGATAACTTTTCCCGATGAGATTAAGGATGCATCGCTATTTGAAGCCTATGATGGGTTGATGACTTCTGAGGAACAATCGCGCGGACGCCGATTTCGATTTAAAAGACATCAGCGTCAATTCGCCCTCACACGCGCGCTGGTGCGTACGACCTTATCCCGTTATCACACTATTGAACCGCATCAATGGCGGTTTGGCAAAAATCAGTATGGCCGGCCCGATATTAAGGCATCTCAGAATGCCCTTGGCCTAAGGTTTAACCTTTCCCATACTGATGGCCTGGTTGTTTGTGCAGTGATCCAAAGCGCGCCTGATGCCAAATACGCGATCGGGGTTGATGTTGAAAACACTGAACGCAAAGGCACTGCCATTGAAATTGCCGAACGATATTTTTCAGACCGGGAAGTCGCTGATCTCCGCAATGTTTCGGAAAATAAGAGGCGCTTGCGCTTTTTTGATTACTGGACGTTAAAAGAAGCTTATATCAAAGCCCGTGGCATGGGGTTGAGTATACCGCTAAAGCAATTCAGTTTTCACATTACCCCCCTGGCACCCTTGACGATTTCATTTGCACCTGAACTGGAAGATGATCCGCAATGTTGGCAATTCCGGCTTCTCAGGCCGACGCAACGCCATCGGGTTGCGTTGGCTGTCCGATATAAACAGGAGTCGGCCTATCGGCTGGTTTTGAGAAAGGTTACACCTTTATTATCAGAGGAATCTTTCGAATGTCCGATTCGGAGATGATAATTGAATATCCGACATATCTTATTCAAATTCAATGGTAATTCCAGAGTGCGAAAGTGAAGAGGAGCGGA
>JAOZRC010000535.1:0-2494 GCA_029940345.1 Desulfobacterales bacterium | reverse complement strand
GGAGCGGAACGGTCTTTCGTCTGTTATTTTTGCGAAAGATCGCTTCGCTTAACTTTCGCACTCCGGAATGGTATTTAGCCCTGAAATTTGGATAGGATACCATCTGACATCGAATGGTAAATGACGAATGGCGATGGGTGCTTGACACTACCGCGCGTTTGCGTTATGCAAGCTTTGCATAAGCTCGTAAATAATCAACTATAATTAAGGAGGTGAAACATGAAGCAGATGAAACAGATTCTAGGCGGGTTAATCATTATTTTTTTGGCAACATCGCCGGTTTGGGCGGCCGAAGGCGATTGCTCGCCGTGTGTCGCGGAAAATCAGTTGGAAAAAACTGTCGCCCCTGAAGCCGAATTGGAAACCTTTACCTGTCTTTTTAAAGAGTGGGAAGGGAGCAAAACGTTGCATTTCAAAGTGGCGATTAAAAACGTAAGCGCACAGGCGCAACGATTTCGGGTAAACATTTTCCTGGATAACGGCAAAGCGGTGGGCGGCCTGATACCGCGCAAAACCAAAAAAGGTTTGATTGAACCCGGCAAGAGCGGCAGTTTTGTTTATCCGGTCAAGGGTATGACAACCAAACCCAAGTCCCTTATTCTGAAAGTCAGCACCTTAAGTCCTTAACGTATTTTTTAAATGAGGAGGTTAAATTGATGAAACGTATCAGCATTATTGTGAGTCTGGTTATCTTAATGGCGTTTGTCGGCGCGGGGCCGGCGTTTGCCAAAACGCAGTTTATCAGCATCGGCACGGGCGGCACCGGTGGTATTTACTACCCCTATGGCGGCGGTGTTGCTGAGATTTGGTCTAAAAATGTCCCTGGTATTAAAGCGGTGGCTGAAGTCACCGGCGCCAGCGTCGAAAATGTGAAACTCGCGCACAAAGGTGAGACAGTGATCGGTGAAGTGATGGGTGACGTTGCGGTGGCCGGTTTTAAAGGGCTTGGCAAATTCAAAGGTAAAAAACATGATATCCTTTCCATGGCCATCATGTATCCCAATTTGCTTCAGATTGTAACCCTGAAAAAAAGCGGAATTACCAATATCGAACAGGTTAAAGGTCGCAATATCAGCACCGGCAGTCCCGGCAGCGGCACCAATTTTATGGCCGAAGCGGTGTTAAAAGCACTGGATATTCCTTTGGACAGTTACAAAGACAGCCGCCTGTCATTTACGGAAAGTGCGAATGCATTGCGTGATGGCACAATTGACGTGGGCGTCTGGTCCGTCGGCCCTGGCACCAGTTCGATTCTGGACCTGGCCACTACCCATGAAATTCAGATTATCGCTTTCACACCGGGACAAACGCAAAAAATACTTGCCGCCAATGCGACCTATTCCTCCGTCGAACTGGCCGGCGGTGTATACCGCGGTATTGACAAAGCGGTGGCCACGATCGGTGTATGGAATGTGATGATTTGCCAGAAAACGCTGGACGCCGGCCTGGTTTACAAATTGGCCAAAGCCCTGTATGAAAATAATGACTACCTGATCAAAATCCATCCGTCGGCCGCCTATACGACGCCGGAAAATGCGGTGAAATATTCACCGATTCCCTTGCATCCGGGAACCTTGAAATACCTGGCGGAAAAGGGCGTTAAAGTTCCTGACAAATTAAAGCCCTGATAATGCAGGCAACCGTTCACGCCTCTTCCGCTTTCAACAAGGTAAGGAATAGGGACGAAATAACATCCCCATTTTCAGAAGAGGAGTGCAAACTTCAGTTTGCCTCACTAACAACGCAAGTTGAAGCTTACACTTCGAATGGGAAAATTATTTTGTCCCGACCCTAACGAACGGTTGCTATGTATTTGGGGGCAAGTTATTTTGATGAATTCCGAAAAGAATTTGCCAACCTATAGTTCCGGTCATGCGAAACAACGATTGGCAGCTACCCAACCTTCTGATTGCCGCGGTGTTTATCGTATCCGCTCTGGTGAAGCCTATAAAAGCTCAAATGCGGTTAGGGGACACCTTCGCTGCGATTGTTCTAATTGGTGTTTTGGCAGGGATAGTGATTTGGGCCGTATGGCTTCCGACGACTCTACCGTAGAAGACTTTGAGCCGGAGCGATCAATGCCGAACCAATCGGTCAACCGGATGTCTGCCCCTTCCGCTTCGCTACAGGAGCAGACGCTGGTTACCTCAATCGTTAAGCGATCATAGACACAAACGTTGTTTTTGAAGGACTTACAAAGCAGGGCGGTGCTCCCGGTCTGATTATTGATGCAAGGACCGCAAGACCGTTCAGCGCCTGTGTTTCCAATGCGCTTTCCTACGAGTATGAAGATATTCTGTCCCGCAAACTGTCAGACATCCGCTGGCTGAGAATAAAACCCGCTCTGGGAGTATTCCTCGACAAATCCGAATTTGTAACAGTCGCTACAGCTTCTTCGAAGGGGGTGTGAACGGTTCCATTCGGAGGATTTCTTTTATCGTGTTATAGTTGTCAGATTTTGGTTTGTTCTGGCACAAAAATTGCCTCCCTACCA
>JAOZRC010000042.1:5813-15877 GCA_029940345.1 Desulfobacterales bacterium | reverse complement strand
CTCGCTCTCACACTTTTTCGCTTCGATCACGACTTTCCAAACAGGCTCTAAGAAATGGGAAGCGCCTTACAGCAATTATCATGCCGACGCCTGCTAGTGCAGTTTCTTTTTAGGCGTTGGCGCTTTTTGAGTTTTGCGCAATACGCCGGCATCCACCAATTGATCAATAAATTGCTTCATCGTATTGTACATACCTAACAAACCGTTCGGCGGCATAATAATCCGTTGCTTAAATTCAGGCACGGGTTCACGATTGGTCCCATCTTCGTTGGGCTTAAGCGTCACCATATCAAACCGCACCATGCCGCCGACGAAATGCACCTTCCCAATACCATCCACATAAATTTCTTTTTCATCACTCATTAAAATCACTCCTTGTAAGAAATAACAGTTTGATGGTATATACTAGCGCTATTCGGGATTGTACAGCAAAAAGGAAAATATTATGTCGAAACGAAAGATTAAGCCATTCGCTCGGTGCATTGATACACTTCTGTTAGCTGTTTTCTATTTTTTGCTTTTTCCAGTGAGTGCGTATGCGGCAAGTAATGATAGCGATCGGTCAACCAAAATTGTTCTCTTTCCCTATCGCAAAGCTGTCATCGCGGCGCGTATTGATTCGGTGATTACCACGTATAATTATAAACCAGGTGAAAAATTTACCAAAGGCGTTTCCATCGTCAAACTTGACAACAGTCAATATCGCCAGGTACTCTTAAAGGCCAAAGCGGTGCTGCTGGAGGCGGAAACCCAACTTAGATTCAGTGAAAAAGTATTTCAACGCAATATGGAATTATACCGGGATGGCGCGCTGGGCAATCAGGAACTGGAACGAAGCAAAACAGACAATGAAATCGCCAAGTCCAAAATTCGTCTGGTGCGGGCGACACTGAAGATGGCCCAGCTTAACGTTAATTTCTGTAATATCACAGCGCCTTTCGCCGGCAAACTGATTCGCAAAATTATTTTTGAACATGAATTTGTCAAAACCGGTGAAGCGGTGATGGAAATTATCGACGACCATAAACTGCTTGCCTTTATGCACCTGCCTTCATCTCGGATCAACGCTGTTAAAACAGGCGCTAAAATGACGTTCAGGATTGATGAAACCGGTGTTAAACATGAGGGTGTGGTCTACGAAATCGCCGGTATGATTGATCCGGGCAGCCGCACCTTCGAAGTCAAAGCGGTTTTGGATAATAAGGCCCAAACCCTGGCACCCGGCATGTCAGGCGTGCTGATTGAATAAAACCCGCAAGGCGGATTCCGATCATGGATCACCATTCTGATAAACTGAACGAACTCAAAGGTAAAATCAATGTTTTATCCGCGATTATCCGTTTAGGGCACGAAGCCTTTCAAAAAGGCAATCCGGATGCCCTTGCCGCCCATATCTTGAATAACAGCCGCCATATTGCCGCTTATGACCGCGCCTGCCTGGTGGATATGCGTTCGGAGCGCCCGCATATTATCGCTGTCATGGGGCAAAGTGAGGTCAAAGCCAATTCCGAATATTGCATCCAGGTGCGCAACCTGCTGAGATCTTTTCATGCGCTAAAACAACCGGTTTCTGTGGATGCCGAAATACTGAAACGGAATAACGCATCAAAAAAAGCGTCTGATGCTTATCACTATTTTAAAGAAAATTTCCCCGGCCGGATTGATCTGATTCCCTTGAGAGAACCAGGAAGTCCGGCGCCCGCAAGTAACCTTTTCCTATGGATGCTCGAATTCAAAAACCACTCGGAAGATGGGGTTCAAGGACTTTTATTTCTTTTAGCCCAACATTACAGTGAGGCCCTCTGGGCGATGCTGCAGCGCAAAAGCAAAGTAACACTGGCAGCGCTGAAAGGACGCCGCCGGATCACACCGCTTAAAATGTTAGGCTTAAGCTTGATTGTATTTTTCCTGGCGCTTGTGTTTGTCCGCACGCATCAGAATGTGGCCGCCGATTTCGAACTTGTTCCTGAAAATATTTTTATGCAATATGCGCCGTTTAGCGGTATTTTGGGCGAATCCTATTTTAAAAACGGCGACTCCATCGCCAAAAGTGATCTGTTGATCATTTATGACACCGCCAAATTGCAGTTTGAACTGGCGGACGCTCGCAAAAAATATGATGAAATCAGCGCCGACTTGGATCTGATCCGCCAGGAATCTTTTAGTGACCCCAAACAGCGTGGTAAAATCGAATTGCTCAAGATCAAACAGCAAAAACAGCAAATCGACATCCGCAAAATCAATTGGTATCTCTCCCAAAGCCGTATTACAGCTCAACACAGCGGTGTTTTGGTCATTGAAGAACAAGAAAAACTCATGGGAAGATCCGTTGCCGCGGGTGAAAAACTGTTTGAAATTATCCGCCCTGGCAAGCCTTTTGCCAAAATATGGTTAAACGAAATTGATGCCGTTGTCTTGCGCGAACAGCCTCTGATCGCGCTCTACCTGCACACCCGGCCGGAAACAGCCATCAACGGACAGATTGTTTCAATCAGTCCCAAGCCGGTGCTTTCAGAGACGAATCAGTTTTGTTATATTATCAGAATGGCATTAAATGAGACGACGCCGAATCTTATATATGGTATGCGCGGTGTTGCCCGTGTAAAAGGCCGGGAAGTCTCTTTGGGCTACTATCTTTTTCGCAATCTTATTTTGGCCTGGCGTAAAATTTGACCGCAGCCTCTCATCAATCAACCTCAAAAAATAAAATAGACACCGGACAGTTGCGTGCCGATATCCAGGTGCTTTCCGGAACGACAGATGCCAAAGGTGAACCCACCTGGATGCTGTTTGATCCGGTGGCCGACAAATATTACAAAATGGCGCTGACGGACTATGCGATTATCAGTCGTCTCTATCAGAATCAGACAGTGTCCGCCCTTGCCGATCAATTGACCCGACCGGGTGTTCTTATGGATGCGACCGGCATTATGACGCGCCTCAATTTCCTCAACCACAATAACTTAATGCTCCCGGTGTATGGCAAAACGGAGCAACGCCTGGCATCGGCGCGTGAAGCACGGGCGCGTTCAGCCGTGACGCGCCTGATGTCATCCTACCTGTTTTTTAAAGTGCCCTTGTGGAAGCCGGATAATTTTCTTTCCAAAACTTACGCGACCGTAGCCTGGTTTGTCAATCCCTGGACGCTTCTTGTTTTGAGCCTCATCGCGCTGACCGGCTATGTTCATCTGGCTGTTCACTGGCCTAAGTTTATGGACGCCATGATGCGTTCTTTGACATTTCAGGGCCTGTTTAAATATGGAATCGTAATTATATTCCTGAAAATCGGGCATGAATTTGCGCATGCCTACACCGCCAAATGGGCCGGCGTGCGCGTGCGCCGATTCGGCATCGGTTTCATGGTGTTTTTTCCCCGGCTTTATACGGATATCACCGATGCCTGGCGCGTCACCCAGCGCCGCAAACGGATGTTAATTGATGCCGCCGGTATTTTGGCAGAGATGCTTATCGGCGGTCTGGCCATTTTAGTCTGGCTTAACACCGCGCCTGGCTTCGCCAACACGCTCTGCTATTATATATTTGCCGTCAGTGTCGTCAATACGGTGTTCATTAATGGCAATCCCTTTATCCGCTACGACGGCTATTACCTGTTAATGGACCTGACCGGCATTGACAACTTGCAGCGTCGCGGGTTTGATGCGGTTAAAACGTTTCTGCGTACACGCCTGTTAGGCATCCCTTCGGATTCACAAAAACGGCCAGAAAATATAAAATTGATCGAATGGCAAGCTGTTTTTTTATTCTGGTATGGCCTTGCAGCCATGGCGTATCGAATTTTTCTTTACACCGTTATTATTCTGATTGTTTATTATCAATTCACCAAAGCGGTGGGGCTGTTTCTGGCAAGCCTGGAGGTATATATATTTATTATCAGGCCGCTGATTGCCGAAGGACGCGTAATTGGGAGACATAAACATATGATTCGGAAAGCCAATTTAATCGGTTTGATCATGGTTATCAGTATATTGTCAGCGCTTTGCATCGCACCGTTGCCTTGGCCGGTGTCCATGCCATGCGAAGTCAAAGCCAAGGATTCTCAAATTCTATATGTGCGCCAGGAAGGGTTTTTAGCGCAACTACATGCCAGCGATGGAAGCAACGTAAAGCGGAATCAAGCACTTTTCACCCAGTCGAATCCACTTTTTGAACTGGAGGGGGAACGCTGGCAACTGGAAATCAAACAATTGCAATCCGAATTGGATCAGATTCAAAGCCGCGCTCGTACGATTGCGTTGAAAAATGCGGCCATTGAGCGCCTGGATGCCGCGATCAACAGTTATAAAGAGTTTCAACGCCGTGAAGCCCTTCTTGAAACCGGTGCGTTTTTTGCAGGTGTCTTAACCTTATATGATCCGTTGTTAGAATCCGGCAAATGGCTTGCCCGGGGTGATAAGATCGGCGAAGTCTGTTCACCGGCGCATTCGCTTATTTATGCGTATGTAAAAGAAAAGAAAATTATCGACATTCATCCAGAAGCAAAAGTGACGATCACGCTCCAAAATGAACTGCGCAAGATTGCGGGTAAAGTGGTTTCCGTAAATCTGGCTCCGGTGCGAACCCTGCCAGCCACCCCGCTGATGGATATTTTTGGCGGCCCGTTGGCCACCTTGCCGGACAATCAGGATTCATTCAAACTGGCTGAACCCTATTATCGCATTACCATTGCTCCGCTAGCGGAATCCGACTTGCCTGTCGGACGCACCGGAACCGCCAAAATTTATGTGTATTCGTCTTTATTCGGCGGCTACTTGCGCACTATTTTGAATGTGTTTCAGAAGGAGATGTCGTTTTGAAGGTAGATGGGATTCGAAATTTCTTGTATCGGGTGCGAGACATTCCGTTGATCTACAAGGATTTTTTATAAGAATAGGGATTCATAAGAAAAGGATTGGCATCCTTCACAAGAGTCTGAAAGTAGTTTACACTTTTTCTATATCGTCCCTACGGGACTTGTTGTATTAGCAAGCATTTTTCTATAGATATTATGTCCCTAACGGGACAACATGTAAACCGACAAATGAAGGATGCCAAAGGATTGATCATATTAATGCAAAGTCCGAAGAAATCGCTTTCTGCATGATTTCCAGATTTGCACGAATTCATATAGGAGCGGGCCATATCAGTAAGAATCAATCCTTTTCTTATAATCCTCTTCTTATATAAAATCCTTGTAGATACAAAAACACCAAATCGCTCCCTGCACCCCTATCCCTTCAAATTACTTAAACAATCAAATCATTCAAATTACCGAATGTTCCATCATTTTATTGGGGGAAATCATTATCGCAGTTTAAGTTGGCAACTGCTTTTCATACCCCTTAATGACATCATGCAATTCGCGAATCCGTCCCCCAAAGGCTTTGCAGATATGCAAGGCAATTTGCGGATATTCTCTAACGATTTCGGCGAACTCATCTTTAGGCAGCGCTAACAACCATGATTTATCAACTGTGCGGATCGTTGCCGCGCGCGGAGCGTCTTCAAAAAGCGCCATTTCACCGAAATAATCGCCGGTTTTGATGCGGGCCAGTTCGATGCCGCGCCCACCCGTTTGTTCGGCGCCTTTTATAACCGCCACGTCACCTTCAATCACCAGGTACATGATGTCACCTGCGTCGCCTTCTTTGATAAAGTCTTCTCCCGCTTCGACGGTAACTTCATCCGTGACGGATGCAATGGCCGCCAATTCGCTTACAGCCAGGTCTTTAAAAATTTGAATGCTTTTGAGATGGAGTACTTTATCCGAAACGGATATGGATGCGTTCATATTTTCCTCCGGATGAACATGATTAACATCAAGGGCCCATTGCGCCATGTGGCGAACATAGGGATTGTCCCATTTTATCAGATCCTTGAGCATTTCCGGCTCAATCCGATCGGCGGCGCTGTCGGCACCCACACGAACCGAATGCCCCAGGCACAGCAGCGCCGTGACCCAATCCGCGTGTGACAATAAGTTGGTATACAGTTCAGCCGGTTTGCCGTCAAAAACGGGTAGATCGAAATGTTGCCGACCAGTTTCAAGGCTTTCTTCCAAAGAGAGCTTTTCCAAAAGAGGGATCATAATTTCAGACAAGGAACGATCCGTCTGATTTTCCAATGCTTCAAGGCTGTTGGAGCGCTGTCGGGCATCGTTGGAAAACACGCCGCGCCATACGATGCGCATTTTCCCGGAATTGTCCTGGCTGGCAAGCACTCTTAAAACATTTTCCATCATCACTTCGATTTTTTGATTCAGGTGATCGAAAAGCAACTCTTTTTCCTGGCTGTCCCGGAGCATGGCAATGCCCTGTGATTCGGCCAGACAGATATACCCGCGGTGAATTTCGTTACGCGCATAGCGGAAAACATCCAGATCGACAATATTTAACAATTGCAAAAGTTTAAAAATGCTTTCCCGAATTTTGCGCCGTGGAAGGTTGATTGCTTTGATCAACACCTGCGGATTTTGATAAGAAGATTCTTTAAGTTTGTTATAAGCGGCTTTGCATACGGTCGCAGAAGGGTCATTTAACAACCATACGACCTTTTCCATTTCTGTGTCGTTGTGAATTTCATATAAATTCAGTGCTTCCAGACGAACATCCGTCCGATGATGGCTGAGATAGGGATCAATACGGTCATTGATTTTTTTCAGGCCTAACTGATGAAACGCTTTAAGCAGGTCGGGCAAAATAGCGCCTATCTCCTCTTTGTCGGCTAACTTCCCCAGTTTGGGAATATAAGCCGCATCACGGCTAGCGCCAGCAATAATGACGCCGGCGCGGCGTTTTTCTGGATCATCCGATTGCAGCCAGGCGTCAATGACAGCGGCGTACTTTTCCGGTGCATCGGTATAAAGCGGGATAAGAGCGTAGGCTTTGCCCCTCGGATGGACAGCGGTTTTAAAAATTTCCCGGCATATTTTCAGAGCGGATGGCTCAGGCATACGGGCAAGCGTTTTGACAATTGCGATCTGCAATTCCGGATTGGCGGACGCGGCCATTTTTTTGAGTATGGGGATTGCCTTTTTGCCGGCGTCAGCGGATAACAGACCCAACAATTCGGCTTTCACCGTATCGTCGTGTTTATCTAACACGGTTAAGATCAGCGCATCCAAGTTTTCGGCGCCTTGCGATTGAAGCAAGCGGGCATACCATAGACACTCCGCCCCCCTGGCTGCCAAAAAACGATCTTTCAAGCGGTTGCGCGCCGCCTTATCATTAAACACTTGTTTGACATCATCGGGCTTCATTGCTTTTAAATCTATCAAGTTGCGGGAAATCAGGTCTGACAGAATTTGGGGATACGATTTTTTAAGAAACAGCGTCGTGATGATCCATCCGCTAATAACAATCATACCGGCCAGAGAGAGCCAACGCGGATTCGCGCTGTGCTCTAATACTAAAATCAGACCGGACCCGATCAATACGCCGATGCGCACCACCGTGCCTCTCAGAAAGGGGCGAATGACATTACGGTAAGACAGGGGAAACAACCCCATGAGTATTCCGGTAGCGGGTGCATTCATGGTAGTGCGGATGATATTTGTCGAAAGCCGGGCGTACATCGCCGTAAAAATGTTTAATCGCAAGAAAAAAGAGAGAAACACAATAAAATAATTGATCGGATGAAACAGCATCACCACAGGTAAGCCCCAACGGCCATACACCCGACCGATAAACAGCAGCAAAATCAGACTGATAATATTAATGACACCTCTGAAATAGCCAAAAAATTGAACCATCCCACCTTCAGAGGCAAAATGATCATTCACGGCAAAATTAAACTGGTAATTTAATATGGGAATAGCGATATTGGGCAGGAGCGTTAAAAAGATAAAGATTTTGGCCAGGGTCGATTCCTGGATCATCGGCCAAACCATTTTAAACTCTTCAATCATCGGCGTTCGTTTCTTAACCTGGCCCGGTTCCTGATCGGAAATAAGCAGCGTGGGGAAACGAACGCCCATTTGGCGCGCGACCAACGCGCCGGCCAGTGCAAAACCGCAATAAACCCACATCAGATTGTCAAATGAAAAGGCTTTGACAAAAAAAGGAGTTCCGAAACTGCCTAAAATTCTTCCGATTACCCCCCCAATGGTGATCAGCGGAAAGATGCGCTTGGATTGGCGGGTGTTGAACAGATCGTTGCCCAGGTTCCAAAAAATGAGGATCAGCAGCACTTCAAACTGGGTGTTGAGAACGAATAAAACCGGATAGATCAGTTCAAATCCAAATGGAATCACGAAACGAAATGCAGCAACGACGGCACTGCAAAACAAAAGCAAGTAAAACAATAAGCGGGCGCCCGGAAGACGTTTCATATAGCCGGTCATAAACGCCATGATAATGAACGTCGTGATCGAGTTAATCACATAGACAATCGGCAGATACTCCACGCCAAAGCGTTTAAGAAAGGCGGTTTCGGAAAAATTGTTAAAAATAATGCAGGCGCTGCGAATGAAGAAAAGTAAAATCAAGGCCCAAAAAAAGAGACTGATTTCATCTTCATAGATTTTAAGCCATTTAGCGATGATTTTTTGCATTGAATTTTTGACTTCCTTCATTTAGAGAATTCCCAAGAAAGGATGCCAACTAAGTACTTGACCACAAGTTTCCCAGCATAGCTCCCGCCGGGTTTGCAACCCGGCGGCATTGTGCGATGGGTTACAAACCCACCTTGAGCAGTGCGGAAAATACCCGAAAACTTTTGGCCAAGTACTTACTTTTACCCTTTAATGAAAGATGCCTTGGTTTTGATAAGAAAACAGATGCTGTGTTCCGGCAGCAATTTGAAATATTGAATGAATGCGGTCCAAAATAGCGTAACACCGAGCATCTCTAAAAATTCTTCCATTGATTTGGAAAAATGGCGCACGGTATATGCCTGCAAATCATAGCGATCCCGAATCATCGTATGGATATTCCATTTGTGATATTTATCCAATCCCTCAATAAAATCAACCCCCACCGCAATGACGAAGCAGGCCATTGCAAGAACAAGTAATAATTTTATAGATTTAAGCCTGAATTCACGCCACAGGAAAATAAAAGCGAACAAACCCATCACACCGAAAAAGGGCGCGAACAGGATTTGCCACGGGTAACTGGGAAAATGGTAGAGAAGTTTTGATGGCCAGGAAAGAGGTAAACCTAGATACGGTTTGGGTTGAAAAGCAATCTTAAATACAGACCCCAACCTTTCATGCAGTTCAATGCCGTCATCAATGGCGATATAACTGAAAAGGCTAGCGATTAAAAACCATCCGAAAACTCTTAGCCGCGATGCTGAAGTGTGTTTAAGCAAGAAAAAAAGCAACCATAGCGTCAACGCGGCCATAAACGTCTGGGTGGAACAATACCATGAAGCGAATGAATCTTCGCGCGTGATATTACAAAACTGATGAATGATTCTATATTGTGATAATTCATAATAATTGACGAACAGGTCTAACAAGACGAAGCTGATCGCAGCAGCCAGGCAAAAAAGAAAAATGTTGCGGCTGATCCGATTAATATCAAGGCCTATTTTGATACTGCCTGGTTTGATGCTGCCTGGGAATTCTTCAAGATGAATTGACATTACGAGTTAACAGCGAAGGCTAATGGCGCCAATGCCCCAAATGTGTGGTTGCTATCAGTTGTAGGGTGGGCAACGTTTTTCCATTTCCCCCATTTATCGCTGATGATAAGGTAAAGAAACGGACTTGGTTTAAAGAAATAAATTTGCCCACCATTTTAGCCCTGTTTTAGCGCTTCAACGAAGACAACGCTTCAAAATAAAGCATCAATGGTAAGATGGTGGTCATCGCCGGCAAAGATCAGTTCAATAAACCAGGTTTGGTTTCCGGCGATGCCCACCCTGCCGATAATTGCAATCGCACAGGTCGAATTAATATCCAAAATTAATGTCATAGCCTGGAAAAAACCATCGCTCTTATTTTTTAGAAGACGTATCGTCTTTCTTAGAAGACGTATCATCTTTCTTAGAAGACGTATCATCTTTTTTAGAAGACGTATCATCTTTTTTAGAAGACGTATCATCTTTTTTAGAAGACCTAT
>JAOZRC010000042.1:0-5713 GCA_029940345.1 Desulfobacterales bacterium | reverse complement strand
TTAGAAGACGTATCATCTTTTTTAGAAGACGTATCATCTTTTTTAGAAGACCTATCGTCTTTAGAAGAATTATCATCTCCCTGATTGTCACTGTAAAACCATTTGGCCGGATCAAGGATAAGAACATCAAAGCGATCATAAAAAATAATGGCATTATTGACACGCACATCGTCAAAAAGCGCTAGGATAAGACCTTTGATGATTTTACCATGGCCGACAATCCTGGTAATCAGCACCCGCCAGGGATTAAGTGTGACATTGCCAAAACCGGGACCGACAACAAAGCGACTGTATCCGCCGATAAAGAAAGTAAAACCGTTTACACCATTGTATTCAATTTTCAGCGTGTATTCAACTTTATACCTGATAACGATGGGCAGCCTGCCTGTTTGAAAAAAATCGACGCCATTATTAACCATCCAAAAGGCTTCAAGAGAGCCTGCGCCGTTATCACGCAAACCGATGGAAGCGGTAACCAATTGGTTTTTTTTATCCTGATACCAATGGCCATGAATCATAGCTTCAGCACTAGCGCCGGGACCTGAAAATTGAGTTTGGTTAATCGTTATTTTGGTTTCGATTGCATTAATGGACTCAGGATCTTGAAAAGACAAGTGGCTGGCAATCTCATTATCGGGCGGCTCCATTGTCGTACCCTCAATCTGGCTGACCAATCTGCCATTAATAATCTGAAGGGTTTCACTGATAGTGTTCACCGGAGGACTATCCGGCTGTGGTCCTGCGGGAAACACATACCATGCAGGCCCTCCCATACGCCGCCACATTTTGGGTGGGTAATTGGCCATAATGAAATCGGCTTCAAAGGCGTCAGCCGTAAATAAGTTGGTCTGTAAAATTTCACTGTAAAAATGGTATATAAGTGAAGTGCCGGCCGCTTGCCCGGAATAGGCGTACCAGGCAATGCCTTCAAAGCGCCACTGCTGTGTGAGGTTTAGCATGAGCGCTTTTTCATTTTCATCAATGGTGAAAAAATGTGTCCTTTGTATGATATTAAAAAAGCGATAAACGGGAACCGTGTCCGGTTGTTGAGCTGCCAGTATATGCCAGGCGATTCCTTCATACCGCCATTGCGCCGAATTGAGATTGTTAATCAGGTGTTGTTTTTCATTCTCGTCGCTGGTATAAAAATGCTTTTTAAGGCTTTGGTTATAAAAGCGGTGAACAGCGGATTTAGCGTAACATTTATCTATCAGACCGTTGACGACAAATAAAAACCCAACTAAAAGAATTAAACTGGCGGCTCTGTATTTTAAAGTTTGCATTTTCACTACCTCCTTTTAAAAAAAGATGCTTAAGGTGAATTCCAAAAAGGTAAGTACTTGGCCAAAAATTTTCCGGTATTTCACACACTGCCCGCGGTGGGTTTGCAACCCGCCAGCCAATGCCGCAGGGTTGCATACCCTGCGCGAACGATTTTGGAAAACTTACGGTAACGTGCTTATATTATAGACAATACTGTTCGGGAATTTGTTTCCTATTAATATCTGGATCAAAAGTAATAATAAATTTGAAAGCTACATTTTAAATTATTAGAGACAGCCGAACACTATTGGAAAAGCTTATACGGATATATACTCGGCAAGGTCATAATTTATGATTTTAAAACCTGGCAACCTGTGGAGCCATATTTGGGTAAATAAAATCACTGATTATGGCCTTTGTGAGTATAAGTACTTGGCCAAAAGTTTTCGGGTATTTTCCGTATCGCTCGCGGCAGGTTTGCAACCTGCCGCCCAATGCCGCCGGCTTGCAAACCCGGTGGGAGCGATGCTGGGAACTTATGGCCAATTACTTATAACACTGTTTATTTATCCTTACTATATTGTTAATACCACAAAATTCATTATAATAAAACCACAAATCGAACAAAATATCAATGTCATTCATTAAGACGCCGTGCATTAAGGAGTAATTCTTTATGACGAATAAAGTTCTTTCGTAAAATTAATAGCCAGATCGAACTTTCCGTACGACCCGAAACCCTGTCGTTTTAAATCGGGTGGAAGCATGTCCATACGCACGGTTGGCGGAACGGCAGGCGTATCCGTACTTATACCAACTGCCGCCGCGGCGTGAATGCGCCATTCCTATACCGCACCCCTGGGGATCTTTGTTATCTTTTAAGTCATAGTCTTCGGCATAGTGATCAAAGCACCATTCCCAGACGTTGCCATGCATATCATACAGTCCCCAGGCATTCGGCGGATAGCTCTTCACGGGCGCAGGGCGATTAATTTTCATAAGGCGTGATTTGACATATTTGATGCATCCAGCAGCCTTTAACCGGTTGTTAGCATACATTGCGCGCTCGCAGTTAATCGAATCGCCCCATGAATAGGCGGTTGTGGTTCCGGCCCGGCAGGCGTATTCCCATTCCGCCTCGGTGGGCAGTCGATAGACGCCTTCATTCAGCGCATTCAATTTTTCGATGAAATTTTCACAATCATACCAGGAAACTTTGGTGACCGGATGATCAGCGGTTCCTTTGCGGCGTCCGAACATTTTTTTTCCCATTAAAGCACGCCACTGTTTCAAAGTGACTTCCGTAGTTTGCATATAAAACGGTTTGCTGATGGTAACTGTATGTTGCAATTCTTGCGCACCGCGGTGCGGTTCATCCACAGGGCTTCCCATCACAAACTCGCCGGATGGGATCAGGACAAATTCCATGCCCAATGAATTCAGATATATTTTTTCAACTGCCCAAAGCGCATTGGGCGTTAAAACGGAAAAAACAAGTATAAATAAACATTTACAGGCGATTTTAGATGATTGGATGTTAGTTGGCTTCATTATAATTCCTCATGTATTATCAGAATTGCTTTACTGTTGAAACGCCGCCTATCATTGGGAAAGTGGTTTTTTACCTGGAAAAGCAAATTGCCCTGGTTGCCGTGGGAGGGATCGGTTCTGTTTGCGGTTTTGTCATTGCAACTGTCATGCTGTAACCGTTCATTCCCCTACATGTAAGCTAACGCGGGACAGCTTCACGCACGGTTAGGAATAGGGGACAAAAAAACTTACCCATTTTCAGAAGAGGAGTACAAACCACAATTTGCGTCACAGCTTCGCAAACTGTGGTTTGCACTCCGGAATGGGGAATTTATACCATTTGCGTTAAATAATCGCCTGAACTGAAACCTAATGCCTTAAAACATAATTTTGAAAATCACCAATTATGGCTTTGCCGAGTATGTCTGGATGTCTGATGAATAGTCCCTTAATTGCAAAGCGGCGGCCAGGCGCTACTTTTTGGGGGACTCCAGTAACTTTTTAAATGACTGGGTTTTCTCCTCTTCAATGTGAGTTACGGACGCATTCAACATGCCTCCCGCCTCCATCACAATGTTTTTACAAAAAATTTTTCCAGAGCAATTTCCCGTTGAGAGGATAATCAATTCCTGGGCCACCCTGATTCGGCCTTCAAACGTTCCCCCAAGCGTCATATTGTTCACTTTGGTGTCTGCCTTTATAATGCCATCCTGCGACACAATGATATTATCACCCTCTAAGTTTCCTTTAACGGTTCCGTTAACCACCAGTCTGCCTTTACAGGCGAGTGTGCCGTCAACCAGTTCACCTTTATCTATAATTGAAATATTTTTTGAGCGTTGTTTCACGTTAACTCTCCTTCTGATCGTATACTAAGTGTTACAGGATCACCCTTTTGCGCATTGAAACAGATAGCGGCATTACCTCCGTTTAAAGCAATTTCAAGGTGATCACGGCTATTAATGAGTGTCAGCGCCGTTTGCGGCGCCGTATTGGCATAGCAGCCAGTTAAACCGCGTATTTTTTGATTACGAATACATACCTCCAGGCGATGGGTCGCCTCCCGGCTGCAAAACTGTCGTAAACGGGTTGCATCAATGTCAGTAATGAGGTTGCCAAAATGGTCGATGGCGATAATGGCCCCAATGAGCTTATTTTCGGTATTTATGAACGGTTGGGGCAAAGGTGCCCGAACCTGATCTTGCAGTTCGGCTGGCGGTCCCAACTTCGACAATGCCAATCCCAGGGACAGATGAGCGGCAACCGGTGCAAAAATATCCCGTCCATGAAACGTGTTGCTTACTGTTTCCATATCGTTTTTTAAAAAAAAAGTGTGATTTTCAACCAAAAACAGCTCATCAGCCGTATCGTTTTGCATTAAAAGGGTTAAAACACCGTTATTCGGTGCCAGAAAAATGTGCCCTTGCTTTTTCAGGGCCAGAACAGAGCGATCAGTGCCTACACCCGGATCGACGACGACGACATGCACGGCACCCTTTGGAAAAAAGGGATAAGCTGCCATTAGCGTATACGCAGCCTGTATAATATCCTGCGGTTTAATATGGTGGGTGATATCCACAATCGTCGCTGATGGGTTGAAAGAATAAATTACGCCTTTCATCACACCGACATATTCATCTGTCGTTCCGAAATCAGTCAACAGTGTGATCATGGCCATCAGAATTAAAAAAGAGGTGCCTGGACGGGTGTTCCGAGATGTTGGTATGCCGCCGAAGACGCCTTGCGCCCTGACGACGTCCGCAAAACAAACCCGATTTTTAACAAGTACGGTTCCACAACATCCACCAGTGTATCCGCTTCTTCTTGTAAGGTTGCGGCAATCGCTTCTATACCCACCGGTCCGCCCTTATAATATTTTATAACTGTTTGCAGGTAGCGACGGTCTAAATCAGTTAAGCCCACATGATCGACGCCTTCAAGTGTCAGAGCGGCTTCAACTGTCGCTTTATTGATTGACCCGTCGGTGCGCACCTGTGCATAATCCCGCACCCGTTTCAAAAGTCGATTGACAATTCGGGGGGTGCCGCGTGATCGTTTGGCCAGTTCCAAAGCACTTTCATCATCAATGGCAACATTTAAGAGCTTGGCAGATCGCAAGGTGATTTTAACTAGGTCCTCATCAGTGTAAAAATCAAGACTGCGATGAATGCCGAAGCGGTCCCTTAACGGCGCGGATAAAAGACCGACACGCGTGGTCGCCCCCACCAAGGCAAATTGTCTTAAAGAAAGTCGCATACTACGTGCGTTAAGGCCTTTATCAGAAACAAAATCAACCGCGAAATCCTCCATGGCCGGATACAGAAATTCTTCAATCGTTTTAGGGGTGCGATGGATTTCATCAATAAAAAGAATATCGCCTCTGTTCAGATTGGTGAGCAGGCCTATCAGGTCTCCTCCTTTGACCAGGGCCGGGCCGGCCGTGATTGTCAGAGCGCTTTCCATTTCATTGGCGATAATATGGGCCATTGTGGTCTTGCCAAGTCCGGGAGGGCCATAAAGCAATAGATGATCCAGGGCTTCATCGCGTTGTTTGGCTGCCTGAATCGCGATTTTCAGTGTCTCCACAGCTTCGGACTGGCCGATATAATCGCATAGATGCGTAGGCCGCAACGACTGGATCTCAGGTTCACGATCTGTCGTCTGTTGTGTTCCGGACAGGATGTGGGTTTTTTCAAAATCCTTCATTTATCTGTTATTATAGTATCCTCGACAGTCATAAGTTCTTTGTCATTCAGAAAGTAATATTTGCTAAAATGCTGAATTTATTGAATTTAAAACTTCCGCACTTATTTTTAAAATATCAATGATTTTAGTATGTTCCGAGAACTTATGACTGACGAGTAGTATCTTATTTTGGTTTTTCCAGGTAGTGTCCAAAAACTGAAGTTTGCACTCCTTT
>JAOZRC010000534.1 GCA_029940345.1 Desulfobacterales bacterium | reverse complement strand
CTCACGCACGGTTGCGATCATGTAGAGCGGAAAGCCGTTCCGCTCAGGGGGGAGTGAACGGTTACGGTTTGCAAGCGTCAAACCGCCAAACTAACGCGATTTATCCACACCTATACGAGGGCACATCGTATGCACCGGGCATTTGGAGCAAAAGGGCGAGATCGGGCGGCAGATCGTTTGCCCAAAAGCAACTAAAAGTTCATTGTACTTCACCCAATGGCGTTTGGGCAATTTTTGGCGTAAAGCAAATTCGGTCTTGTCAGGGTTGGGGGTCTTGGTATAGCCGATGCGATTGCTGATTCTATGGACATGGGTGTCAACACAAATTGCAAGCTCATGAAATCCTTCCACAAGCACCAGGTTGGCTGTTTTTCTTCCTACGCCGGGGAGTTTCAACAGTTCTTCAATCGTATCCGGCACCTCGGAGTGATACTGCTCAATGAGAATTCGGCTAATCTCTTTGAGTCGTTTGGCCTTGGTGGGATAAAAGCCCACCGGATAGATCAGTTGGCGCAACTGCGCTTCGTCTGTTTCCAAAATTTCCAAAGGCGTGCGCGCCACGCTGAAAAGCCGGGCGGAAGCCTCACCCGTGACTTCATCTTTAGTGCGTAATGAAAGAATGGTGGACACCAGGATTTCAAATGGCGTCGCCCCTTTTTGGGAAATCAGGGTGATTACGGGAGCATTCCACTCCAGGTAATGAGCTTCGATGGTTGTTACAAAGTGGTTGATGTTGAATTTGGCTGGTTTTTTTGGCATTGATTGAAATTATTCTTTTTGGCTCTATGCGTTAGCGCTTCATGGATTGTGGATAAGTATAGAATTTTAGGGCATCCTTAATTTGTCGGTTTACAATTGGAAGGAGTGCAAAGTATCCTAATCAAAAATTATGGTAAAAATTTTTCGACCTGTGCAATTAAAATATGATATTCTTCAAAAGCTCCGTGGGAGCGGCATGTTTGTAGCACAATCAGTCTATATTCCGTCAGAGTCCCATCGGGACGGCATATTGGTAGCAACATAACAGGATATGCGCAATTACACTACAAATATGCCGCCCCGATAGGGTTCTGAATACAAGTATCACACCGAACACTAAAGCGTTTTCACATTCAAAGCATGTGTATAAACCTCAATGCCTAATTTATCGGCCACTTTCTGGGCTCTGGGATCTGCCATTGGAGAGATGACCATCATTTTAGATACCTTACGGTTATGTTTTTTTTCATAAAAACGAACTTTACGCTCAAAGATGTACATATCAGACTTGCTGACAGATGATTTCAACTCGCATATAATCAAAAGGCCATTTTTGATAATGATATCCAGTTCAACCTGATCCGGGCGGCCAAACACGTCGCCTTCCTTATCGAAGTAATTGACAGTTTCGACTTGGACATCGAAGTTTTCTTCCAAAATGCCTTTCAGTCCATTGCGAAAGGATTTCTCTGAATTCATTCCCCAGCGTGCGCCTAAAGCACCAATGGAGCTATCATGTTTCTTAACGATAGCAGCGATTTGAGCCAAAATTTCCTTGTGTTCTTTATGATGCTTTTCCCAGCTTTCCTTATCTTTCAGCCGATGTTTTTCCCGGTGTTCTTTATCTTCCAGCCGATGTTTTTCCCAAAGTTCTTTATTTTCCTTGCGCTGCGCAACCAACTCATCCATGATACGATCAAATCGACGGTCCGATTCATCCCGGTCTGCGAACCGTTTTTTGGCAATATCCAAGATCGTTTGCCTGATTTCATCATTATTGCGCATGATAGCCGGAAGTTCGTTGATAAAAACTGATCTGACTTCTTGAATATCCATTGTGTGGCCCTCCATTAATTTTGCTTATACTGATCTGATTTTGGTTTTTCCAAAATAACGGCGTGCGAGCTTCAACTTGCAGGCGCTAGCCGAAAAACCAAAATCGGAATACGATATCACTTCCCCGCAACCTCACTTTTGCAGTGTTTACATATTTTCGCTCTTTTCTTGATTATTTCAGCACAAAAGGGACATTCACGCGTAAAATTCCGGGCATGCATTTTACCAATAGCCGCATCCACGGTTTCCTGAATTTTCGTGTTGCCGAATTTTACATTTCTAATCGGTTCGATGGCTTCCAGTTCGCCAATATCACCGATCATTTCAGCGGCTTTTAATCTGACCTGCGCAGGTTGAGCCGAGTCCAACAGAAGTTTGAGAACCGCTACCGAATCTTTTTGAACATAGCAATCCGCTAAAATTGAAAATCCTTTTTTGGTATTTTCTTTTAAAATTTCCTGTTCCAGCAGAACCTGATCATCGATAATCTGTCCTTGCGCGCCAATCGGGCTGAACACCGGCATATTTTCATACGTTTCCGTACCGGGATAACATAAGCAGCGACATGATGCCGAATAGCCGAACTGATCCTCAATATCTTGCCATCCGCCTGTGTACAAAGGACATTCGTCATTAAAGCATAGATACAGATACGGTACGCCCCACCCTAGGCCGTCGCTGAAATTAATGGGAGGCACTTCCCATAATTTCATCTCCTGATTGCAATGAGGACATTTGGGTTTATCCTGGGTAAGAATTTTTTCTAAAACTTGTTCTTTGGTTTCAAAAGCCATTATTAAGTCTCCGTTTTATAATAATTTTAATAGTTTTTCATGAATATTGTCAAATCCGCCGTTGGACATGATCAAAATGGCGTCGCCCGGTGCCGCCTTTTTTACCAGGAAAGCGATAATCGTATCAGTGTCGGCAAAATAGTTAGCTTTGATGCTCTTTTTATTCAAATCACAGACCAGTTGTTTGGCGGAAAAACGATCGTCTGCGGGAATTTTATCCAAACGGGATGGTTCCCGGATGCACACCCAATCGGCCTGTCCGAATACTTGCGGATAGATATCCTGGAACACCTTACGCATACTTGAATTTGTGCGCGGCTCAAATACGGCGATTAGGCGGCCCTGGGGATAGAGCGGTTTTACGGCTCGGATTGTTTCTTTGACCGCCGTAGGATGATGGGCGAAATCATCAATCACGGTTATATTGCGCTTTTGTCCCCGTATTTCCTGCCGTCGTTTGATTCCCTTAAATGTGGTCAATGCGCTGGCAATCGTATTATCAGAGATGCCGATATGACGTGCGGCGGCAAAAACAGCCAACGTGTTGAGCAGGTTATGCTCACCCGCCATTGAGCTGTGATTCGTTCCTAAACATCGGCTATCGTGATAAATTTCAAAAGATGTCAGCTTTAATCGGGCGTTTAGCATCTTAACCCGCCAATCGGCCTCGGCGTCCAGGCCATATGTTTCAACGCGACAATCAAGGCCCTTAATCAATTCAGCCACGTTGGCGTTTCCCTCAAAGGCAAGTAATAAACTCTCTGCGGACATACGCTCCAGGAAAGATTGGAATGTGCGGCGAACATGCGTTAAATCCGAAAATATATCGGCGTGATCAAACTCAATGCCCGTTAAAATCGCAATTTTAGGATCATAATGTAAAAATTTAGGGCCTTTGTCAAAGAACGCGGTGTCGTATTCATCCCCTTCAATAACAATATAATCACCCTGCCCCAGGCGATAATTGCTTTCAAAATTCGGTAAAATACCTCCGATAACAAAGGAAGGGTCTAAACCGGCTTCGTAAAGCACATAAGCCAAAAGAGATGCAGTCGTGGTTTTGCCATGCGTGCCAACCACCAGCAGCGGTTTTTTAGCACCAACAGCAAATGTGTTAATCGCTTGGGGCATTGAACAAAAATAATGCTCTTTTTCCAAAACCGCAACCACTTCGGGATTATCTTTGCTCACCGCATTGCCGACAACAACCAAATCAATATCATCGCGGATATTGGCGGCATTAAAACCGATAGCCACATCAATATGCTTGGCTGCCAGAAAACGACTCATTGGCGGATAGATTTGCTGATCGGAACCGCTTACTTCAAAGCCCATATCTTTAAGCATGCATGCAAGCGCACCCATGGCCGTGCCGCAGACCGCGATGAGGTGAATTTTTTTTACTTGCGCCGGTATGCGATTGTTTTTTAAATTTGTCATGTTCGATTTTTTAATTTAATTGTCTTATTCAAAATCTATGGCTAAATGCAGTTCCGGAGTGCGAAAATCATGTTTTTCGCATGTGTCAGAAGACTTGGAGCAACGGGCTATATCTACGAAAGACCTTTCCGCTCCGTTCCTCCGCTCTGCTTAACTTTCGCACTCCATAGTTACGATCACCATTGAATTTGAATAGGATACGAATATTTCATTTCAATTGCACAGCTCGAAAAATTTCAGAATTTTGTCGGTATCCTTCATTCATCAGTTTATACATCCGCAATTA
>JAOZRC010000041.1 GCA_029940345.1 Desulfobacterales bacterium | reverse complement strand
TCCGAAGCCACTTTCACCCAGGCCCAAGCGGAATCTTCCTCCGCTTTTTTGACAACCGATTCAACATCCCCAAAGGATGCCTTCAATAGTCCCACTTGATCCTTGGCCGTTTGGGAAACATTGGGATTATTGTGTATTTCGGTCCACAATTTCTCAAGGCTTTTGAGGGCATCGGCCAGTTGAAGATTGGTGCGGCCAGACACCGGCAAAGCGGCTACGGAGGGTGTGGCAGGCGTCGGACGGGTGATGCGGTAATCCTCCCATGCGGCCGCCAATTTCTTGGATGTTTCCCGGCTGGTATAGATTGGCGAAGAGATGGCCAGCCGAAATCCCATCACCGGTTGTTTGGTGGGCGCCAATTTACCCTTCCTTTCCTTAAAATATGGGATTTCACTGCGTAATGAGGAACGGATTTTTTGCTTGGATGTAAAACAGTCGCCTCCACGCGATACAAAACCGCCGGTACGCCCTTGGTAATATTCGATACGGTAGGCTGAAGCGGTCATTTCAGCGACATTACCCAGTATATCATATATTTTAAGCAGATTGGGCTTCAACATTCCGATTTTCTTAACTTTTCCATGTGATGATGACTGCCCGGCAAACCACTCATATTTGCTTAAAGCGCCTTCATAGGGGTGTTTTTTGTCAAACACGGTTTGATCCACAGCGCTTCCGCCGCGTGCGGCGAATTCCCACTCAATTTCAGTGGGAAGCCTTACAAAACCGAAAGCGTTTTCATTTTTGGGAAGCTTGGCTTTAGCGTTTTCAAAAACCCAGATATTGTATTTTTTGATAAATTCCTGTACATCATACCAAGATACATTAGTCTTCGGTTTTTGGCTTTCACTTTTGGCCCCCGGATTCATTACGGCATCGTATTGCGCTTGGGTGACTTCATATTTGCCGATATAGTACATCCAATCCGGCTGTCCCCGGGGATCGGTTTTAACAAATCCGCCGCCGATGACCACTTTGGTGGGATACTCTTTAAACCCGCCGGCTGTGCGGTCACCGACTTTAAATTCCCGCAAGGCAAACGGTGCATCATTCTCACCGATAAAAACAGGGCGAAAAGCGATTTGGGCACCGCCCGGCATGGGCAAAACAAGATCGTCTTTATCCGGTTTGGGGTTGTAAATATCGGTGGCGCCGATTGATGTGAATAAAAATAGGTGTGCAAGTATGCTGAGTAATATAAAAGTGCATTTCATAATGTCGCTCCTCTGTTTTGGTAACTGTATGCAGCCTCTGAACGAATAAGGAACGGGAACGAAATAACTTTCCCATTTTCAGAAGAGGAATACAAACTTAAGTTTGCCTCGCTAGCAGCGCAAACTGAAGTTTGCACTCCGAATGGGGAAATTATTTCGTCCGCGATCCTAAGCGGAACAGCTTTCCGCTTTACAGTTCTATTCATCCCTTAAGGCTTCAGCCGGATCATACTGGGTGACTCGCATAGCGGCAACCATAGCGGCAACCGCGGCAATGATAACAGTGCCTGAGAGTGCGGCTAGCATGTGAAAAAATGGGATGCGGCAGAAACTAACGCCGGCTTCCATGGGAAAGCCAAGCAATTTATCCACGTAAGGTCTGAACTGACTGTTGATTAAGGCAGAGAAGATGCCAAACAAAACGGTTGACAAGATAAAACCGCCTGAACCGATAAATATTCCCTGGTAAATCGGGAAGCGGAATAATTTCGGGCCCGACAAGCCGATCAGCCGTAGTACGCTCATCTCCCGTTTTTTACGCTCTACCGAGGCGTATAAACTGGCGATCAGTGAAGCGATACTGCCCGTTATCCCGACAAACGCCAGCAGCCAGAAGATTAACGTCATACCCCGGTCCAATTCGATCACCTTTTTAATCTCTTTGATCTCCGTATGCACCGGCAAAGATTTTTCGGCAAAAAAGCGTCGCAACCCATCCACGTCTGAAATATTTTTCGCATACATTCTGAAACCGGCGTAACCGCGTCGAAAAAGCACAAATTCCTTAAGGCTGTCATCGAATTTAATATTGCGGGCTTTGTATAATTTAAGGATGCCGGCGAGTTCGGCGGGAATAAAAGCGATGCTGCCCGTAGGGATGCGTTCCGACATAATCGCAACGGGAAAAGAAAGCGTTCCGTTTTCGCGGGACACTTTCAGTGAAAAGTTATCACCCTTGATAGCAAGATCGGCAGGCAGCATAATCTTGAGCATTTCGGAAACGGGGCGTCGCGATTCACCCCAGGGGGGAATCGGGGACAGCCCGGTGGCCAGGGCCTGGGCACTGCCAGCCGAAAGACTTGCGAGAGATAACGCTGCGACCTCTTGACCGGATGAATTGATTAACTGTGCTTTGATAGGCGCGACCCAGGGGAACAGGTGCGCATTTTTACCCCGCAGCTTGTTTTTTACACTCGTAACACTTTCCTCTCCGGCCGGTTTTCTCAGCGTGTACAGTCTGTAAACCGCCATTTCCGGAGCAACCTGAAAGCCGGCTTTGGCAAGCAACTGTTCATTGTTTAATGATTCGATTTTGGTAAAACCGGTGCGATTGCATAGACTGAATTCACCGACTTTGCCAAGTTTTTTAGGTAGGCTGATGATCAGTCCGTCATATAGTGGATATGCCTTGGGCGTTGTGCCGGTCCAGCCGAATTCAGGCACAGCCTGTCCATCTTTATAGCGTTCAACCGCTTCCAGGATCGGAAGGCGCACATACATGGATTTGAGCTCACTGGCTCTTACAGAAAGAATTCCAGACACCTTGAGTTCCAATGCGCCGTATTCGTACTTTCCGCCAATAATGCGTCCGGCGTGGGCGACAATCGTATCGCCCATTTGGGCTTGCAGGTCTTCGGCGGCGATGCGGGTCAGAACGCACTCTTTTTTGTTCGGTATGGCCGCTCCGTTTTCAAGAACCAGCGGGTCTTTCGCCCGCGTGGGAATAATATTCAACTCCTTCTTTGTATTCTTGCCTTTGACATGGGCCTTGACAGTGGCGGCAATCTGGCGCGTCATGGGCATTACAAACGCGACATCATCCCGTTGTTCCATCTGTTCAAACCATTCCTTATTAAATGATTTGCTGGTCATCGGCCGGATTTCACGATAAAGCGGATCCTGGGTGAGGTATTCACGCCCCCAGGTAATGATTCCGTATTTGAGGCCAAACAGGAGAAGTAAAGGCGCTAAAACCGCCGCTATGGCCATTACCAGGCATGATGTTAAAATCCATTCATGCTTCAGATCTTTTAAAGAAAGCTTGAAAACCACGCTTCCCGTTTTTTTTTGTGCAATTGCAGACATAGTGATACCTTTTTAATTGGGAATTCCCAATTCCTAAATGGCCGTTTCTTTAAATTCCGAACAGGTGTACTGCTCACTTTTTTTATCCACATCAAATGTAAACATACGATCCGCAACATCAGACACCAGGTTGACATCATGGGTCACCATGAGGAGGGTGACGCCCATTTCCTGCGTCAGCGTTTTAAATTCCACGATGATATCGGCGGCGGTGAGTTTATCAACCGCTGCTGTGGGTTCATCGGCCAGCACAATGGGCGGGCGATGCGCCAGGGCGCGGGCGATGGCAACGCGCTGACGCTGCCCGCCGGATAAAAACTGGGGCTTTTTAGGCATCTGTTCTTCAATTTTCAGGCGTTGTACGAGATTTTCCACATGTTCGGTCATATTGGCCATGCCGTTGAGTGAACAGGGCAGGTAGATATTTTCAGCCACGGTCAAAAAAGGAAGCAACCCGCCGCTTTGAAGTACATATCCCAGGCAGGTTTTCCGAATTTCGGCCAGTTCTGATTCGCTGGAAGTCATGATTTGAAATTCGGTGTTATTTTTGGGGATACGGATCGTGAACTCTTCAGCCGATGTGGGTTTTAACGCGAGTCCCAACATATCCAGCAAGGTGCTTTTGCCGCAACCGCTGGCACCCACAATGGCGATAAATTCACCGGTTTTGATTTCAAAGGTTCCGATATGCAGTTCAAACAGGTTGCCGCCTTTCTCTCTTTTTTTGATAACATCGTTCAGACCGAATACGGTCGTATCTTTACTACTGTTTTCATTCACAATTTTTCCTTCTGATACTATTTACCAGTATTTGATGAGTTCAGCTTGTTCCAATGCCTCGGCGTAGGAACAAGAAAACGCCGGAGCGTCAGAACGAGAAATTTCCCAGAATTTTATCATGCCGGTTCAACACCTAATGCACGCAATTGAGAAGCTAAATGTTCGGCACGTTGGCGTTCTTGTTCGGCGCGTTGGCGTTCTTGTTCGACGCGTTGGTGTTCTTGTTCGGTTCGTTGGCGTTCTTGTTCGGTTTGTTGGCGTTCTTGTTCGGCGAGTTCGTGTCCGGTAAGCAGCAGATTGCCTTGCGCATCCCACAAACGCATCCAGGGCAATTCAGTGCCTTGATAAACACCTTGCCATATCCCCAGTTCCACGCCTAAGGAGGGAATCGGATAATGATCGCGATCATTTGTAGGGACTAATTCATACCGACTGCCCTTCAGTTGCCAAAGCTCCACACTTTCAGTCTTCACTTCATAGATCGCATAATAGGGCACTCGAATCATTTGTTCATAAATCCAAAATTTGCCATGTTTGGGAGTTTTATCACGCTCTTCCGATCCGTTACCAGATACAAATTCCATCACTAAGAACGGTGTTACATGCTCCTTCCACATCACATAAGAACGCCGCATCTGGCCGTCTAAAAGGCGGGGCACGCCGGCAACATAAAACCAATCCGGGCAGATCGCACCTTTTTGCGGTTTTTCATCTTTTTCAGCCAGACGCCAATAGATGCCGCTATCCTGCCCGATAATAAATCGGTTATCAGGATGCCGACGCTCCAGTAAAGGTAAAAACGAATCAGTTATCAGGATGCTTTGGGGATGTTCTTGAAAATTTCTCACAAAATCATTGTCCTCACATGGCAATTGGGTATGATCAGGCAAATCTGCACCTTCAAACGAATCTGCCAGTTTCTCACCTTTTTTAAATAATAATTGGGTGATATCGGGCAATCTGAACCCATCCAGCGGTTTAGCACGGCTTTCCTTCCGAAATTTTCTCCGAACGGCACTGACTTCTCCGATCTCCGGTATCTGAGTTTGTGCGATTGTCATAAAGCACCTCCGTATAATCAGGAATTGGGAATTCCAAATTCAGAGTTCCCAATTCCGAATTCCAATCAGGTTTAAGGCAAAGCCGTAAGACTCAGCGGATATACATGGTCGTCCGGGTCGTCGCCTTTGTGCAAAGCGATCCACCCTTTGGGTTCATCGTGAATGGCAACATACAGCTTTATTTTGGCATCCACCTGGTTCAAAAATTCCTCTTGCTGATCTAACGACCAACTGCTCCACAGTTCGTTGCTCATACTCATAATCTGGCTTTTGTACGGTAAATCGGCCATGAATTCAGGCACCAGATCGGTTTCAGCGAGGGATTTGGCATTTTTAATCTGATCGCCCGCTCTTGACGCCACACTGGGCACGGCCTGGAGAGAATCAAAGAACTTTTCACCCCCGATAATGCCACGACGACCAGCGGTCATGATCTCCTGGAGTACCTTACGTAACGAATCAATTTGCTTTTTATTGATTAACACCCGTACATCCAGGGATTGAATGGCCGGATCAAGCAAATCTTTATCCGTCACCCAGGCGATGATGTCACGGGGCGCTTTTTCGCCTTTTTCACGTCCCAGCCAATCCACTAAAGCGGCATAGCCCATTTTTTTGACTTTGGACTTGATGTCTTCCCTGGCCGCGGGCGGACCGCTCACCGATGTCTGCACGGCAGTTCCGGAGAGCGTTCCCTGTTTAGCCATTTTTACCATTCCTACAAGTCCTAGCGCGATCTCCTGGGACACGGCTTGAAATTGATTCATATCCTTGGCCGGCACCGCCCAATAAGAGGATGTTTCCAAGCCCCGGTTTTGGGACAACGTACGAAACTGCGTTTCAGTCTGTTCCCAGTATTCACTGGCGCGCCCATCCCTGATATGAACGGCAAAAAGAGAAAATTTCTGATCATCGGCAAAGGTTCTCAACGTCTCCGCACTCTGACCGGATTCATTCCATTGATGGCCGACTTCATGCGCCGGCGCATCGCCTAACAGCACCATGATATGAAGTGCATTTGCAGTCCATTGGGTTTCACGCATGGCTTTATCCACACCGGTGAACACATCTTCGGCATAGTCCTTACTGCCCACCATGGCGGCGTTTACACCCGCAAGTGTTTGTTCAAAAGCATCTTTATCTTGAAGTTGGGGTGTAAAATTTTTAGTGTTAAATTCAATGCCGGGAATCGAAGCGGAATCCCGAAAGCCCCATAAACCGAAGCGTACGCTTTTGGCTGTTTCAGGGTCCTGTGTGATTGAGCGGGACATATCCGCAATAGCCGCTTTGGTGGCGTTGATATACGGCCCCATACTGCCTGTCATATCAACCACATAAACAATGTCCATCTGCAAGTTTTTTAAAGCGGCGCCTTCCAGGTTGCCGGAACCTGTATCCGTGGCGGACGTTCCGGTTTCAACATCGCCGGCGCCTTTGGGGGCGTCTGTGGTTGTGCCATCACCTGCTTTAGGGGCAGCCGCCGGGGCATCCGGTTCTTTGAGCGTGCCACCGCCTCGTTCCGCTTTGGTGGCTGCGGCTAATTTTAACAGACGGCCTTCACGCCCTTCGATTTCGATTTCAGAATGTTCCAGAATCGGAAGAAGGTAAAACTGCTCGGTGATATCAATTGCGCCTTTGGGCTCAACGGATACGATGGGAAAATCCTTGGCAACATTTTTCGATTCGATATCCTGGTAATATTTCTCTGTTTTTTGTTTACGTTCTTCTGCCGGTGCCTTGACAAGTTCCCGCAAGGCAGACAGGTCTTTGAACATCAGCACCGGTTTGCGTCCCCCGGGATGCTCGTAAGCCAGACACATGGTCTGCTTCCATTCCATCACATCATCGGCTTTCATCCAACCGATCACCGCCCCCCGATTGTCGCTGCCCACTTCATACCACCCTTCGGCCTTGGTCGCGGTTAACTTTACATCCGGCCTTGTGTAAACATAGTAGGACTGGAAAACTGGAACGTTCTCTTTGACAATCGCGCTTTGTTCATCCGCCGTCTTATAAATATTGGAAAAGGGACGCACCAGCACCCGCAAAGGCAGGAACGTTTTTCCTGTTAATACCACGGGCTTGCGTTTTTCCGCCCAGGCGCCGTTAAACAAACCGAAAATTAACACCAAACCGATACAAATTGTAAAACATTTTTTGAAACACATAAATTTTACCCTCCCTTAATTATTAGTGAACTTGTTTTTAAGCGCTATTTTACGAATTTTCCCAAGCGCCGTTCGTGGCAACTCTTTAACAAAAGTTACCTTTTTAGGCCATTTGTAACGTGCAAGACGACCGTCACAGAAAGCGATAATATCGTCGGCATCAGAAGCGGACCCCGGTTTAAGCATCACAAACGCATGGCCGGCCTCTCCCCAAGTCTCATGGGGCTCACCGATGATGGCAATATCTTCTATTACAGGATGGTTTTTTAAAACCCGCTCTGCCTCTGCCGGATAGACATTTTCACCACCGGAAATATACATGTCCCTAGCGCGATCTATCAAATAGAAACATCCGTCCGCATCCATGTACGCCAAATCGCCGGTGTGCAGCCAACCGCCCCGGATGGTTTCTTCCGTTTTTAACGGGTCCAGCCAGTATTCCGTCATCATGATTGAACCGCGCACCACAATTTCGCCGATATCGCCGGTTTTGCAGGGACGCTCCTGGCGGTCAAAAATTTTTACTTCGGCGTGAAAAACCGGTTTTCCCACCGAACCGAGTTTGTTCAAAATCTCTTCTTCAGACGACCACAACAGGATGGATGTTTCGGTCTGCCCCATAATTTGGCGTAGCGGAAAGCCGGCTTTGCAAAGTTGCGCCATAACCTCGGGCGTGGACTTCTCCCCCCCGATGGCGCACACCTTTAACGAGGCGCTGACGCAAAAATTTTTCTTTGCCGATGCGACCCGCTCCAGCGCCTTGTAAATCGTGGGAACTCCCAGGAATTTGGTAACATGGTACTCCCGAATCGCCTGAAAGGTCATCTGCGGGTCGAATTTCGGATGGATAATCATTGTGGCGCCTTTAAAAATGATCGGAGACGCCTGGATAAAAAGTCCGCCGGAATGAAAAAGAGGCAGAACAATCAGCATGATATCGTCAAAATTGAGTTTAAAAAAAATATCGGCGTTCAGACAGTTAAAAAATGTCTTACGATGAGAAAGCACTGCTCCTTTGGGTTGCCCGGTGGTTCCCGAAGTGTACATGATGACATGTGGCTCTTCGGGTGCGGCCGGCGCCATGGATTTAGTGAGAAAGGGAGCCTGGCCATTAAACGCTTCGGATTCCGTGGCATAATCAAGTACGTCATCAGACAGCGTACATCGGGGGATGCTTGCCAAAATCATAACTGGCGGGCGGTTGCTCTTATTGATATGTAACACGATCTCGGAATATCGATTGCCGAAAATAAAAAGACGCGGACGCGTATTGTTCAGGGTGTATTCCAGTTCCGGCGCTGCCAATCTGAAATTGACCGGAACAAAAATGGCTCCCAATCTTGAACACGCCAAATAGATATCTATAAATTCGGGGCAATTGTTTAGCATAACGGCGACCCTGGAACCTTTTTCAATTCCCATGGCCTGGAGCCAGCAACTTGTTCGATTAACGCGCTCATGCAGTTCTGAATAACTGATCTGCGCATCCTCAAAAATTATCGCCGTTTTCAGGGGATGCAACTCACTCCAACGCTTAACGCACCAGGCAATATTTATCGATTCGATCATTGGTTTCGGTTTTCATTAAATACTTGTTTAAAAAGTATTTTTTCATATTTATTATTGATTTAAGGTAACCGTTCACTCCCCCTACGTGCAAACAAACGCGGGACAGCTTCCCGCGCTACACACTCACGCACGGCTGCGATCATGTAGAGCGGAAAGCCGTTCCGCTCAGAGGGGGGAGTGAACGGTTACGATTTAACAGTTTTATATCTGTGCGATTCCTATAAAATGTAGGGTGGGCAACGTTTTTGCACTCACTTGATTTACAGGTGATGATTCGGCGGAGTTACTGCCTTTGTTAAAGGAAACGGCCCTTGCCCACCGGTTTTATAGTAAACGGCAGGCATCTCCGACATAGATTGGTGCTATATACCAGGTTTCTTTCTGGCGATGCCCACCCTACGAATTTTAAACCGCACAGGTCAAAAAATTACGGACAGGCCTTGAAACTAAAGTTCGAGTATAAATTTTTGCTCAATCACTTTTGAACCCCACTGGACGCCCTCCCTCTGCTCGGCGAGCTTGAAGCCGAATTTTTCGTAAAGATGGCGCGCGGTTTGCAGGCCTTTAAATGTCCACAAGTAAATTTGCTGATATTGTTGCTTTTGACAAAAAGTGACCGCTTCATGCATCAACCGATTGCCGCAACCCTGGCCGCGGATATCGGAAGAGATGATAAACCATCTGAGATGGGCACCGTGTGTCTTGCCTTTGACGCCATCTATCGCAATGGCACCCTCGACCCTGTTGTGGCGGCACACTGTCCGAAATATATCCTGACTTTGATCAAAACGGTTTAAAAAAGACGCCAGTTCGGTGGCAACCTTGGCTTCAAAGAAAAGGCCGAAGCCCCAGTTTTTATGATAATAGGTTGCATGCATTTCAGCGACACGGCCGATTGCTCCGGGAATATAGTTCTCTAGTTTGATATCTTGCATGGCGTTTTTTTTAGGAAATCAGCAATAAATACCGCATCGGGTTTCAAATGATTATACAGTGACAATCGAACGACGAAGAATCAAACGACGAACAGTTGTTTCATCCTATCGAAGAACCGTCTCAGACGGCACACCTTGCACGGCTAACTCATCAACTGTTTTTTGGGCCACTTTACGAGAGTAAAATGCGCCCACATATAAAACGTATTGTTCGGCGTTTTTTTTGATTACATACGGAAAATAGCCTTTTGCTTCCAATGCGGTCAACATTTGCCTGGGTGTCGTCTCATCCTTATATTCGCCGATACGAATCGCAAATTTGGTGTCAGCGACGATGGCGCCTTCAAGGTTGTTGTCACGAATCACTTCGCGGGCGTCGCTTTTTTGACGAAAGCAACCGACTAAAACCCGATGCCAAAAGCCCTTATTGCCCAAGTCAACCTTAACCCAAAACGGCGTCAGCCCCTTTTTTTGATATTTTTGAAGCGCTTCTTTAAAAGCGGCATGATTATCTTCATTGAAAGAGGCAAGCTGGATGGAATACGGATACGGACCGGGGCCTTCTTGCATGATAACTATTGCGGTGCTTTGAGCTGGCAAAGGGGCAGGAGATGCTGGCGGTTTGTCAGTTTTCAGACCTGCATTCGGTGCGATTGGTTTGCCCAAAGTGTCATCCGTTGCCTTGGACGGAGCGCTATCGACCGCCTTGGCCAAAGATTTGTCATCCTTTGCCGTAATATCGGTTTCCACAATAGCAGGTTTTTGTTCTTCCGTCAGAGGTTTAATCGCACTGTTTTGCAAAGCCAAATCATCTTGATTAAGCGGTTTGCCAGTCTCCGCCGGTATTTTTAGAGGGTCTGTCGCATCCGTTGGGCCGGCATCCGGCACACTGGCATTATCAACCTCCTGGTCTTCTTCACCTTTCGTTTGATCAAACTTCTGTTGGGATACAAACGTTTCCGGTTTTTTAATTTGAACTTTGGGTTGAACAGGAGCGGTTTTCGGTTCAGATCTGAAAAGGCCCCTGAAATCTATCAGCCCGAAAGCCGCAATAATCAGAATAATGATCGCAATTACCACATATTTCGTGGTTTTTTTCTTGGGTTTCATTTGGAGCATCCTTTCTGTCAGCCATTTTTTCTGTCAGCCATTTTTTCTATCTGATAGTGTGAATCGATTTCAATGACATTCTCTTTAAAAACAACACGCGTGCCAATGGTTTGATACATTTTTAAACCATCCAGGATCGGATAGATCAGCTTGTTCAAAACAACCTCAATTTTCAGGGCCGCCTCTTGATCTTTAAGCATCATCATGTTGCCGCCCCAATCAGCGGATGCTTTCAACTTGTCCAAGAAAATATCTGATTTAATAAAGGCCATGGAATTATTCGCATCTGTCAACCCCTTGTTGACATCTTTAAATGCCTGACTATCTATAAGTCCGCCACCCTCTTTATTAAGCCGAATCATCTCTTTGAGCAGCTTACGATTAACAGACAACAGGCAGAAATCATCCAAAAAAGCCATGGAAGGTTGAAGCATATCTCCGAATGGCAAGGTCCATGATTTGATGGCGACATCCAGATAGGTTTCTTCTTTAAATCCCATGGGAGATTCTTGGGTTAACGCTGTCACCAATCGGGTCAGTACATCTTTATTTTTAGTTTGTATGGCAAGGGCCAGTTCAGGGATCGGGAAAAGGCCGCCCGTGTGAATATCCGCCAAAATGGTGCCGTACTGATTTCCAATCGCCTGAACGACTTCATCAAACATTAAACCCGTTTTTGCTTTAAAAGCGTCTTTCATTGATTGCACGTCTGCATCTTTAACGCCCGCTTCCTGCAAATAAAATTTTAGCATCGCATCAAGATCAATTGAGTTGGTCCAGTAACAAAACAAGGTTTTAGACGGCATCATCGACAAAAGACGATTTTTCTCAGGTTTATAATTATAAGCGCTGGCATACAGCGGTGCGAATTGGGTTTTGTCAATCAATAAGCGGATCTTGCTTTGCAGGCTATTACCCGCGCTTTCATAAGCGGCATAGCCCATCGCATTGAATCCCTTTAGATTATTAACCTGTTTCAGCGCCTGTTTCAAGGCTTTTTCATCTTCCGGCGATTGGTTGGCATCGTTATACGCCTTCATCAAGGTCGTGATGTTGGTACGCAATGCGTCTAAGTTGTTGAAAAAAAAGCCGGTGTGGTTTTTGGAGATCAACTGATCGGATAATGTCCGATAATAGGTATTGCTCACCAGCGCAGTCGATGGGTCAGTTTTTAAATCCAGAGATTTTTTCAATACATCCAAGTTGAACCCGGCCAGCAGCAAGCCATCAGAAAGCGTGTAAAAGACATAAATATCTTTATCTGCCTGAAAACTGGTAATCGTGTGGCCGTGGTATTCGGTGACAGTGCGCTCCTCCATTTCATGGGAAAGCAGACCGCTGATAAATTCCACCAGCACTGTACGACGCTTGGTGCGTGCAATTAATAAAACACTGTCTAAGGCTTGCAGCGGCTTTTTCAAAGCGTCGCTTTTAACCGGTAAAATCGCAAGCATAACATCTTTTCCGAAAAGTTCTTTAAATAGCATGCTGTCAAGCGTTGTTTCAACGGCAGACTTGATTTCGACAAATTTTTTAATAGCCTCGTCCGGTGCGTCGAGCGCTTTCATCACACCGATGATATCGGTTTCTTTCAATTTGCGTCCCAAGCGGCTTTTTTGGAAAGTTTCGACCGATTTTTCAAGGTTAATCAGCCGCAGGGTCACCAACGTGTCATGGTGAAGAAATTCAGCCGGAACGGCACCCGTCTCAGGCTGGGGACGGAGATAATACCAACCGGCAACAGCGGCGGCAGCAAGAATAATAACGGTGGTGATCAGTGGCAGTACTTTGTTTTTCATGTATCCTCCTAATAAAATTTAAATTTAAATTGGTCGTTTTTAACCTGTATTAAGACGTTTAGATTTTTTTAAAATAAAGCACAAGACTTTTACCCATAATGGGATTAAGCAACTGCTCAAGTTGCTTGGTAAAGCGCGGTCTCGTCATAATATCCCATGTCAGAAAGCGATGATATAGGTTTACCGCAAGATTGTCCGTCCGCGTCGGTCCCACCAGGCATTTCAGCCACCAGTAGGGCGTGTGCAGACTGTGGGCATGATGCGATGTTTTAAGTTTGAATCCGGCCGTACAAAGAAGCGCAATCAGTCGCTTTTTCCTGTAAATACGGACATGCCCTCCTTCCGTCAAGTGGTACGCGTTTGAAAGCATCCAGCAAATCCGTTCCGGGAAATAGCGCGGTATACTGATAGCAAGGATTCCCCCCTGTTTAAGCACTCTTTCAAATTCATGAATCACCGGATGATGGTCAGGAATATGTTCCAAAACTTCCGAACAGATGACCACATCAAAATAAAAATCCTTAAAAGGCAGTGTGGCAGCGTCAGTTGTACAAAACATCTGAACATTTGACCCGCCAAAGCCCATTTTCCCGACCTCTTTTATTCGGCTTTGGGCGGCGATTAAATCTTGTGTACACCTGTCTGCGCCCACCAGAACGATGTTGTCATATTGACACAATGTGCCGATATGCCGTCCCGAACCACATCCGATGTCCAGTACCCGCAAGCCGGCGCACTCGGAAGACCGAATGCCTAGCCGATCTGAATCAACCGTAATCACGAATCGTTTCCCTGTAAGCGGCAACAGTGGCTTCGGCCGCTTTTGTCCATGTAAAATTACGGTGCACGCGCTTATAACCGGCTTGCCCCATTCGATACGCCTCATCCGGATGATCCAGCACTCGCAAAATAGCCGTAACAAGCGCATCCGTATCCGCCGGTGGAACGAGGATGCCCGCTTTGCCAACGACTTCCGGCAAAGCACCGCCAGTCGTGCTGATAACCGGCGTCGCGCAGGCCATGGCTTCTCCGGCCGGAAGTCCGAAGCCTTCATATAAGGAAGGAATCACCGCTGCCGCCGCCTGGGCATATTGACGTATATATTCGCCATTGTCAATAACGCCTGTAAAACGAACACAATGGCCGATTCCCAATTGCCGGATAAGTTTGCGCACAGGCCCCTTTTTGCGAGGCGTTCCCACAACTGCCAATTTGATTTTGCGCTTAGGCATAATCCGTGCCACCGCTTCAAGCAGGTAACGCAATCCTTTAAGCGGTGTGTCCGCGCTGGTGGTGACAATCAAGCGATCAGGCTGTCTCCGTATTTCAGGAAGCGGGTAAAACTGGGAAGTATCAATTCCGTTGGGCGCGATTCTGAATCTGTTAGCAGGAATTTTATAATCAAGGCTGATATCATCCCGGGCGCTTTTTGAAACCGTGATAATATGGGAAAGCTTTCGGGAGATTTTTTTTTGCATATTCACAAAGGAATACCAGCGCATCTGTTTCAATTTTCCCCTGAAAGTGTCCGCCGCCTGAATCGCAATCGCCCGATCGCGCGTGATGGGATGGTGAATCGTCGCAATCACGGGAATTTGGCGGCTCAATCGCCCGATTCCGTAGGATAAACTCTGATTATCGTGAACAATATCATATTTATGAAGCCTGTTTTGTAAAAACTTAAACGCTCTGATCCCAAAGGTAAGCGGTTCCGGAAATCCCATGGTTGACACACCGGCCCATTCCAAAAAGTTGACCGAATCGGCAAGCTCTTTCAGGCTGGGCGTCCTGAACGGATTATCCGGATTATAAAGATCAAGACCCGGCAGATGGTGAACCGGAATGCCATTGTAAATTAACGGATCGGGAGGTCCCGTGATAATCTCTACACGGTGTCCCAGTTCGACCAGCGCGTTGCTAAGATTTTTTAAATACACCCCCTGTCCGCCGCAGTATGGATTGCTACGATAACTCAGAAGACAGATATTAAGGGGATGATTCGGTGTCAGATGCTGTACAGGCATTGAAAGGTTGATGAAATATTGTTATCTTATTGAGATCGGATTTGGGACAACTTAGGCTCTTTGGTATTTCCCGTAGTTGTCAATTTGTTAACTGGCCCAGATTTATTTTCGGTCATTTAAATCCCAAATTTCCGGCACCAATTATAAAATCTTATAATCCGTTAATCTTACAAATCCTAATTCAGACAGTGATCAGCAGCTACCATTGTCTGAATTAAGATTTTTCGGATTGAATGATTTAAGGATTTTCAGATAATCTTTATGGAATCTTTCAAAACAGAGCAAATGCGATTTACACTTTTTCCGAAATAAAGCAGGCCAATTTGGCAAATTGCGAATGTGTAAACTGATACATAAAGGATGCCGCCAATTGTTTGCATTTTTGTTTTTTAGTTATTGTAATTTATGTGTTATTTGATATTTGGAATTTCCTTGTCTTTTGGCAACCTGCGATAATGACAAACCGCTAAGTTGTCTTTTTCTTTGCAAAAGAAGGCTGACTAAGTGTTCAGCATCCGATGAGCCTATTTCAAAAGCACCTTTTTTCCCTTTATAAATCTCAACTTGAAAGCCCTCTTTGTTCACCATGCTTTTGACCATATCCGAAGCCATTTCAAACGCTTCCTTTTTTGTATGTCCTTGAGTCATGGCATCAAGAATCGGAATTTCAGCCAGCCAAAACTTGCCATCTTTATATACTTTGCCGGAAAATTTCATTAATTCCTCTCTGCTTTCGCTTTCCGTATGATTGAACGAGCCAGTCTCTCATTGATTTCAGGGTGCCTTGGAATTGGTTCCAGTTTTTCACCATCAGTCCAGACATCATGATTGCCCCCTATGTCGAAGAAATCGCCAACCCAATTTTTGAGAGACTGTTCTAATCTGTTCCGTTTCATAATACCATTATTTAAAATTTCAAAGATACTGTTTATTTCTGATGTTCGTCAAGCTATTTTTGAAGCTTATAAATTGATCAAGACTAAAATTCGATTTTTCCATTGTTGTTGCTATCCTTGCAATATCTGATCGTACATGTTAGGCAAGAAGAAAAAAAAATGTTTGAATCAGAATTCACACCTAGTAGCTAGTAGCTAGTAGGGTGCGTTAGGCGACAGCCGTAACGCACCGAATAATTTTAACCAATTGTGT
>JAOZRC010000533.1 GCA_029940345.1 Desulfobacterales bacterium | reverse complement strand
GCGTGGGAACCAGGGGAGATGTGAACGGTTACCCTTTGAAAGTGTAAACTGCCTTTAGCCTGATATGAAGGATTCCCAAATTCAGTATAGTTTACGTGAATCAGCAATCAACAATCTTTTTTGGCAATCGCTTTATTGATCAGGCTGGCCTGAAAACCGGCACCGAAGCCGTTATCAATATTAACGACACTGACACCGGAAGCACAACTGTTAAGCATACTGAGCAGGGCGGCAATGCCGCCAAAACTCGCGCCGTAACCCACACTGGTGGGCACTCCGATCACGGGGCAGGAAACCAGGCCTCCCACAACGCTTGCCAGAGCGCCCTCCATGCCCGCAATGACGATCGCAACGTGGGCTTTGAAAAGATCATCGCAAACCGCCAGCAAGCGGTGAAGGCCGGCGACGCCCACATCGTAAATACGATTTACATGGTTGCCGAGTACTTCGGCCGTCACCGCGGCTTCCTCCCCAACCGGTATATCCGATGTTCCCGCGCACACCACCGCAATATTGCCCACTGGGTTTACCGGCCGCGGTTTGACAACTGCAATCCGGGCCATCTCATGGTAAACACAGTCTGTGATGGCATCCCGTATCCCTGCGTACACTTCGGGAGTGGCGCGTGTGGCGAGAATATTCACGTTGTATTGACTGATTTTTTCCATGATTCCCTGTATTTGCGGTATTGTTTTACCTTCACAATAGATGACTTCCGGGACGCCGCTACGCATGCACCGGTGATGATCGATCCTGGCAAAATCGATATTTTCATAAGGAAGTTTTTTCAATTGATGCAGGGCGGCATCTGTATCCATCCGGCCGCTTTTGACGTCTTCAAGCAAATTTTTTAAATGATTCTTGTCCATACGCTAATTTTTATCCCTCAAATTCAAATCTTTATTGAGGCTTCCCATGGTGTATCCCCCTAGATCAAGGGTGATGTGATGAAAGCCGATTTTTTTAAATTGCGCCACCACCCGGTCGCGTAACGGATTGAGCGCCAATAAGTCAATACCCTGCGGGTCAGTTTCGATGCGCGCAGTGTCGCCGTAGTGCCGGACTCGCACCTGCCCGGTAACGCCCAGCATCCGAATAAATGTCTCGCCGTCATCTGCCTGCTTAAGCTTTGCCACGGTGATGGGGCTTCCGTAGGGGATGCGCGTCGCCAGACAGGCATAAGCGGGCTTATTCCAAGTGGACAGACCTGATTTTTCAGATAACAGGCGGATCTCAGTTTTGTTCAGCCCTGCTTCGCTCAAAGGGCTGCGCACGCCCAACTCGGCTACAGCCTTTAGCCCGGGACGATAATCCTGATAATCATCCTGATTACCGCCATCGATAACCCAGGGAAAGCCCTTTGCGCGGGCCATTTCCATGAGCAGGCCAAAGCGGTATTTTTTACAAATATAGCATTTTTCGGCTGAATTTTTTACAAACTCGGGCATGTCCAGTTCATGCGTTTCGACAAACAGGTGTTTAGCTCCCATGCTGGCAGCGAATATGGAAGCGTCACGCCTTTCATGCGAAGGAGTGGTTTCAGATAAGGCCGTCACAGCCAGAACAGCGTCTCCGAGAACATCTTTGGCTACTTTAAGGAGGAGCGTGCTGTCCACTCCGCCGGAAAAGGCAACTAACACCTTGCCCATTTTTTTCAGGATATTTTTTAAATCGTTGAATTTGGTTTCAACGGTTTGCGGGCTTTGTTCCATAAAACGTATCCTATTCAAATTAAATGGTAATGGCCAGGTAAGGAGTGTGAAAGTTAAGCAGAGCGGAGGAACGGAGCGGAACGGACTTTCGCTGATATAACGTGCTGTTCCACGGATTCAGACCCATGCGAAAAACATAATTTTCGCACTCCGGACTTGCACTTGGCCATAATTTGTGAACAGGATACGATAAAACCAAAAACAATTAATCCTAAATGCCCATATCCGTCAGGACCGCAAGGTCCTGGCTTTTTCCTCTTTTTCGGATGCACTTTTACAAAATATGGTGACATAACTTTTACAGTCATACCATTTGATACCGCTTAACTGCTTCGGCACCGTCTTTTGCAGATTCGACAGTATATCCGATATGGCTCAACAATTTGGCAGCAATATCCCTGACAAGCGCTTCGTCATCCATGACCAGAATCCTACCCTTTCCGGCAAAGGCTTTTGTCTGGATTTCTTTTACCTCTGGAACTTTTTTCCGATGCAGGAAGATAAATATAAAAGATTGATCCGACGCCCAATTCGGATTCTGCCACGATATATCCATCGTGTTTGTCAACAATCGAATATGCAGTGGCCAGCCTAAGTCCGCTTCCCTTTTGCTTGGTTGTAAAATAGGGATCAAATATCCGGGGAAGACGCTCTTTGGTGATACCGCTTCCCTGATCCTTGATTGATATTTTAATATACCTGCCGGGTTGAAGGGGCAGGAAATGGTTTGCGTCTATAACCATATTTTCAGCGCAGACCTGAATTTTACCCCCTTCAGGCATTGCCTGGTCCGCATTGATAATCATGTTATTTTCGCACCGGCTTCCAGGAGTCCCAACGGGGCCGTCAATCGCCGGATTACCACCATCAATACCAGGGCCAACAGTAATGGGCCGAGTACTCCCATAAGCAGAACATATAGCCCCATCCGGTTGATTTCGCCGTATACTTCATTTTTGGTGAGACCACCGGGCAATAACTGTGGTGGCACAATTGAATACACATTCTCGCCGACACCCACGCCGATAAGGACAGAAATTTATCCCTGTCCAGCGCCCAGGCAATGGTTTTTCTGATCCGAATATCGTCCAGGGGCTTTTTCGTCATATTAAAGTAAACAATCATCGACTGACCGACACCATGCACATCAACGCTAAATCCTTTCTTTTTCCAGCCTTTCGTCCAGCCGGTCTCAATCGACCCCCTGATGACATCCAACTCACCGGTCATTAAGCCATGCTCGCGGTTGCCCAAATCCGGTATAAACAAAACTTCAACCCCATCAAGCAGAGGGCGGCCCCGGAAATACTGTTCATTGGCCTTCAGTCGAATTTTCGCTTCTGAGATATAACCGCCAAATTCAAAAGGCCCTGTTCCGATCGGTTGGGTTCGGAACAATTCATCCCCCATAACTTCGACAGCCTTCTTGCTGACGATAAATCCACTGGCGTAATTGGTGATCTTGGGTAAGAACAAGATGGAGGAAAGTGGTTTTTCCAAAATTATCCGGACGGTATATTTGTCCGTCTTTTTAAAGGCCATTCCACTGTACTCCCCGGCATAGGCAGAACGTTTGGGATCGGAAGCTTTCTGAAACGAATAGACCACGTCATCAGCAGTGAGTTCATAGGGTTTTGTCACAGGGCTACGATGGAACATGACCCCTTTGCGAAGCTTGACTGTCCACACTTGCTTGCCATTTATGATTTCCGATCCAGGAAAGCTTTCGGCCAAATCAGGTTCTATCAGAGGGGCATGACCCGGTTTATACCGAAGAAGCCCGTTGAAGATCATATCCGCAACCACACGGTCTTGAGACATGGCAGCAAAATGAGGATCAAATGTACCCGGGTCAGAAGCTGCCAGGCCCAAACGCAACACATGCATTGAGTCCGGCTTTTCTAATTTAATAACCGGATTGGTTGTCTGATCCGGGGTTGCGTTTTTCACCCGAACCTCTTTTGCTTCACCGGCTTTGGCAGGCCTAAAGGGGATCAACATCAATAAAATACAAAATAGGCTCCAAAAGAGATATTGTTTTGATTTAATCATTGATGACCACCTCATCCTTTTTTAGGCTACCAGCACAAGGCGGGTCAAAGTAAAGCGAAAGCCGTTCCGCTTCTTCAACCTTGATGCGGCTATGAACGACGCGGAACAGCTTTCCGCGTTACATTTGGTGTCCCGGCTTATGTTGGCAGCCCTTTTTTAAATAGAATACGATAGTTTTAATAAATCTAATACCATTGATTGTCAATTGTCAAGAGTTCCGTTTCCGCGTCGGAAAAGGTTCGCCCCTACGGTCATACTTGTCTGGTGAAGGGATAAACAGTTTTCAGAAACCCTTATCAGGCAAGGTTTTTCAACTTTCGTCTGTTACAGTAGGCCACTGACTGTGTCCAATAAAAACAGATTGTTATAGTCTTAGATTGACGCTCATGCCTGACGGGACTCTGAATGAATTGCACAGGTTGAAACTTTTCTATCTCTTCTCTGCGGGACTTGGTGTATTGGCACGCCCTATTTGGAGTGTTAATAGCGCTTTCTGGCCCAGGCGCCCAATTCTGGCACTGTGATCTGTCCGATTTTCGACATAATTGTCGAGCAATTGCTTTGATTGTCGATATCAGA
>JAOZRC010000532.1 GCA_029940345.1 Desulfobacterales bacterium | reverse complement strand
GCCCATTGATCAACCTTTTCAATCAAACGCTTGAGCACCTCAGAGAAATATTTGTCCTTATGATGTACAATATAGTATTTGCGAGTAATCGGCGGCCCCGGGAAAGGAAGCACAGCCAGTTTTTTCATCTGAATATGGCCTAATGCTGTGTTTCTTGATACCAGTGCAATGCCAAGGCCATCCTCAACTGCTTTTTTTATGGCCCTATTGCTTGAAAGTTCAAGAGAAACAATAATATCAACGTTGTGTTTTTTAAAAAAATTTTTGGCGACCTGATAGGAAAATGACCCCGTTTCGTGAACAATCATGAACTGTCCTGAAAGATCAGTGTAGGTTAACCGTTTTTTGTTTACAAGGGGATGGGATGGCGGCGCAACAAAAACCATCTGGTCTTCCAGGATTTCACGGCAGATTGTTTTTTCGTTTTCTATGGGAAAAGATATAAACCCGATATCATTATTCAGGTTGGCAACATTTTTCACAACAAGGTCGGATGGCAGGATATTTACTGAAATATGGATATCGGGATGATCTTTACTGACCGGGTTCACAATTGAAGGCAGGTAATAAGCCCCGAAACTCTCGCTGGCGTCAATTCGGATATGGCCTTGTTTCTGCTCTAAAAATTCCCTGATCGTATCTTCGGCATGGATCTCGAGATCAAATATTTTGTCAGCAATTTTATATAATGCTTCGCCGGCATCCGTTAAAACCAGTTTTTTGCCAAACCGGTTAAACAGCTTTATCTCATAGTATTCTTGGAGACGTTGGATACCTTTTGTAACAGCCGGTTGGGTGACATTCAGCTCTTCCGCAGCTTTGCTTAAAGAGTCCCTTTTGCTGGCAAGGTAAAAAATTTTAAGTTGGCCAAGATTCATATCAATAACCCCGATTCATGATAAATTAAACTGCCATAACTAAAAGATATGCACTATTCCTTTTGAAACAGCCGGCTGGGTAATATTCAATTCCGTAGCCGCACAACTCGGCTTTTATACTTGACTGCAAGATAAAAAAGTTTGCGTTGGTTGAGGTTCATGTGTTTATATCCTAAATCAAATCCGAATTTAGTCAAGTGGCAACTATGGGCATATCATTAATCCTTAAAAAAGCTGTGAGGATAGAACTTTACTAAAATGCAGGAGGACAAAACACCGGGGTGAGAATTTTATCTGTTTCCGATCGTGTTGAGGCCATGCTTTATGAACCCGGCGCCTATAAGTGCATTCCAGACATTGATCTTATCTTGTCATGTGGTGATCTGCCGCCGGAATATCTGACCTATTTGGTGACCGTATTCAATGTGCCGCTGTTTTATATCAGGGGAAATCATGATACGATGTATGACGCAAAACCACCCCAGGGGTGTGCAGACCTGCATGGTAAGATAACAGTATATAAGGGTGTTCGGATATTGGGTTTGGAGGGGTGCCACTGGTACAACGGGGGACCGCTCCAGTACACGGAGAAACAGATGGCAAGGATGGTTTTGAAAACAAAGTTTAAAATTTGGTGGCACAGAGGAGTTGATATGATAATTTCCCATGCACCACCAAAGGATGTCCATGACGCTAAAGATCCCTGCCACAGGGGGTTTAACTGTTTTAGGGGCCTGATTGACAGATATTCTCCCACCTGTTTTTTACATGGTCATATTCATACCCGTTTTAAAAATAAAGAAGAACGGAAGACGGTTATTAATAAAACGGATGTTATCAATACGTTCGGATACCATGTGTTTGATTATTTAAAATGATAAAATACTTACAACAATTATTTCATCCGGAAGATAACGATGATGACAGCAGTATAAAAAGCTTTGCCGACAATCAGCACAGGGAAGAAGCATATAATAAGAGAAATCTAGGTATCCGGGCTGTGCCTTTGGATAAAATTATCGGCAGTGTCGGCCGATATAAGGATTTTAACCGGCAGTTCCGGTTAAAGAAGGATCGTCCTTCGGCAAGGCTTAAACAGGTTCAAAAGGCATTTAAAAATAAAATCAGCCTGCCGCCGATCACCCTTTACCAGATTAAAAATGAATACTATGTGCTGGATGGAAATCACCGTGTTTCAGTTGCCAAGAAATCAGACTATGAATTCATTGACGCTCAGATAACGGAATTTCTTCCTTCCAAAAAAACGCTGGAAAACATTATTTACAGGGAAAAAACCGCGTTTCTGGAAAAAACGGAATTGCCGGATACAATTGTATTAACCGAAGTGGGTCAGTATGCCCGTTTGTTAAAGCAGATTGATGAGCATTATGATTTCTTACTGAACGAAAGTGATGATCGGATTGATTATTACGCGGCTGCCATTGACTGGTATAAAACCATCTATAAACCTCTGGCAGCCATTATCAAGAACAGCCGCCTGGATTGTCATTTCCCCAACAGGACCAAGTCAGACCTTTATGCGTATATCTCAATTCACCAGTGGGAAAAAGGTAAAAAACGCGAATATGGCATTGGAATTGATCAATTGATCCCTAAAAACATGGAGGAATTCAGATTAAAAATGGAACAATTAAAAGATTTTAAATTGCCGGAAATGGAACACTGGATATCGGCTTTTATTTTAATAGAAGTAAAAGTCGGAAAAGAATACGAGGTAATGGAAAGGCTGCATAACCTGGAAGATATCCGGGAGGTCCATTTTGTACACGGTGTCTTTGATCTGATTGCAAAAATGATTATGAAACGTGATTTACTCTCTTCAGATGCCGAAATTATCGGTCAATTTGTTCATAAAAAAGTCCGTCAGATCCGGGATGTGACCAAAACTCAGACCCTGATCCCCATATCATCGAAGGAAAAGAATCCGATATTGAAAAGTTCATCTTAAGCCAGGATTTAATAAAAGTGACCGTTTTCCACCTCTCCGATAGTTTTATCCAGGATATCTGCAACCCGGTCCATTTCATCCTTGGTTATGGTGAGGGCAGGTCTTAAAGTGATGATATTCCCTTCAATTGTTTTAAATGCCAGCCCTTTTTCCATGGCCTTATACATGATGCTGTCGGCCTCTTCAACCGCCCGCTCTTTTGTCTTTGGGTCCTTGACAAGATCAATCCCAATATGAAGCCCGACACCTGCGATATTACCGATAAGCGGGTGTTTTTCCTTGAGCTCATTTAAGCGGGACATGGCATGGGCGCCGATCCTGGCTGCATTTTCCACCAGGTTATTTTTCTGAATGTACTCTATTTCAGCTAACGCCGCAATTGCGCAGAGAGCATTTTTTTCGTGGGTGTAATGGCCGACAGAGCAGTGTTCCAGGTTGTCATAGCACTGTTTGGTCACAATGCCTGCAAATGGCAGGAGACCGCCACCCATTGATTTACCTAAAACCAGGACATCCGGTGTGATGAAATGCTCGCTGGCAAACATTTTTCCGGTCCTGCCAAATCCTTCGATGATTTCATCAAATATAACAAGCGCCCCGTATTTTTCGCACAGGTCTTTTACCCCTTCCCAGTAATTTTTGCTGGGAACTACCGGAGTCGCCGAAATGGGTTCACCAATAATAGCAGCCACGCCGGGCTCACGTTCCAGGATTGTTTTAATCTGGCGCAGGTATTCGTTGTCCACCTCTTCCTGGCTGCTGAAACCCCAGGGATTGCGATAGTAGTTGGGAAATTCCACATGCATGGCGCCGGGCATCATCGGTCCCATCCCCCCTTTGAAAAGCGCCTCCCCGCCGACGCTGGCGGCAGCAAAGCCGGCGCCATGAAAAGAATCCCAAAATGAAATTGTTTTAAAGTGGCCGGTTACCTGTTTTGCCAGGGTAATGGCTATTTCAATCGCTTCTGACCCGCCGGGACAAAAAAGAGATTTGCAAAGATCTCCAGGGGTGATCTCGGCAAGCTTCCGGGCCAGATCGACTGCGGTTGAATTTGTATAACGCCTGGGACAAAAGGTCATTTGGGTGTCCAGTTGATCCTTGATTGCCTGGATAATCACAGTGTTGTTAAATCCCGCATTATGGACGCCATTGCCGTGCATGTCCATATACCTTTTCCCGTCAATATCCTCAATATAGATACCATCCGCTTTGGATAACACATTCATCACCGGGGTGGACAGGTTCTGATGTAAAAAATATTTGTTGTCCCTGGTGCAGATGTTTCTGGCGGTTTCGGACAGATTCTTCTTCCAATATTTTTGCCGGTTGCGGGTCGTGTTCACATCTCCCTGCTCACTTTCGAAACGGCCAGAGTTGATTGTATTTTGAAAAGTCATTTTTTATTCCTTTGCGAATTATTATGTGACAAAATATTCAGTTTGGCCGAGCCGCTTTCCATACAAATCAGATCCATCCGGATAAATACAGTGGATAATTATGTAT
>JAOZRC010000531.1 GCA_029940345.1 Desulfobacterales bacterium | reverse complement strand
ATCAGCCCTCGCTCTCACACTTTTTCGCTTCGATCACGACTTTACAAACAGGCTCTAAAAGAATACAGTACAATCTGGCAAATGGCCGAAGTTATGATCAAGCCCCTTAGTATCAGATGAAAGCAAAGTATAACGGGAAATCTGTTTGTACATTTAGCGGAATATGTATTATGTTCCGTGTCAATGATAAAAAGGGGAAGCATCGCATGGCTCAATTCAAGAACCTGATGGAAATTTTCAAATTACTTGATAAATCAAATTGCAAAAAATGCAACCTGCCAACCTGCATGGCATTTGCAGCCGCTGTTTTTAAAGGAAAAAAAACCCTGGACGAGTGCCCAAATGTTGAGAACGAGATCATTGAGCGGTATCCGGAACAGGGAAACAGCACTAACCAGGACCCCCCAGCACAGGAGTCCGAAGAAGCGGCCGAGCTATTGAAAGAAAAAATCAGCGTCATGGACCTTTCTGCGACAGCACAACGATTGAACGCGCAATTTGGAGATGACAAATTGATGATTAAGTGCTTGGGCAAGAACGTCAGTGTGGATGGCAAAGGCAATATCATAACGGATATCCACATCCATACATGGTTAACCATACCGGTGCTGAACTATATAGCGGAGGGTTCGGAAATCCCGGTTGCGGGGCAATGGGTTCCTTTCAGGGAACTGGAAGGCGGTAAGATATGGTATCGGCTTTTCGGGCAAATGTGTGAAAAACCTTTAAAAAGGGTGGCTGACAATTATACGGGGCTTTTCAAAGACATGCTTGAGCTTTTTAATGGTAAACAAGTGGAAAATCATTACGATTCCGACATTTCACTGGTTTTATATCCGTTGCCTAAAGTGCCGGTTCTGATATGTTACTGGAAACCGGAAGACGGACTCGCATCCGATCTCAATCTTTTTTTTGATTCCACCGCGGAAGACAACATTAGTATTGAATCACTCTACATGATTGGCGTGGGACTTACGATAATGTTTGAAAAGATTACTTTGAGGCACAGGCAATGATTGATTTGAGTTTAAGAGCCTGTCTGTTAAACGGAAAAACCCAAATCGAATCAGTCCGTATAGGTAGGTAAATAAATGACAAAACAGGCACCCTTATCATTATTGGGCTCCACCCGGATATCGCCGCGAAACTCTTTAATGATGCCATAGCTGATGGAAAGCCCTAAACCGGTTCCTTTACCCACTTCTTTGGTGGTAAAAAAAGGTTCAAATATTTTATTCCGAATCGGTTCGGGAATACCAATGCCGGTATCACACACCTGTATAATCACTTCTTCTTTATCCGCAAAAGATACAAGTCGGATCGTCTTTCTCCCCGACAGTTCGCTGCCTGAATTCGATGTTCGATGTTCGATGTTCGATGTTCGATGTTCATCTTGTTTATCCCGTTCTTCGATGGCATGGCGGGCATTGATCAACAGGTTTACAAAAACCTGCTCCAGCCTTCCGGGATCTGCCAGCACTAAAGGTAAATCATCTTCAAGGTCTGCAATGACATCAATTCCCCTGACTTTCAATTGTTGACTGAACATCTCTGACGCATTTTCCAAAACAGCGTTTACCTGCACCGGTTCAACCGTAATATCTGATTTGCGTGCAAATTGTCGCATGTGATTGATGATTTTGTCCGCGCGGTCCACATTAGTGTCAATTTTTTGGGACATTTTAAGAAAGACATCATCTGCAACAGTTTCCTTTTTACGTATCTTGCGCAAAAAAAATGAACCGGCGGTTTTAATTACGGTCAGCGGTTGATTCAATTCATGCGCGACACCGGTGGCCATTTCACCCAGGGTTGCCATTTTACCGGCCTGGTTTAATTGCTGTTCGGCCTCAAGGCGTTTGGTAATATCGCTGGTAGTAACCAAAAAAACGCTGCGCCCCGGATATTCAAATGGTGCAATCCAAATATCGACATATAGTCGCATGTTGTCTTTATTGCGATGTTTCACCTGGCAGATCGTATCAGCCTGCTTTAACTGGCTGGCATACCGTTCCTTTTCATCATCCGCGAACAAAGCCAGGTATGATTGTCCGATCATTTCAGTTTTGGAAAATCCATAAACTGTGGCTACGCTTTCATTGCAGTCCAGGATTTCAAAAGAGTCTGCGTCTAAGACAAAGGCCGGGTTGGACATATTATTAAAAAAAGTATAGTATTTTTTTTCGGACTTTTTCAGTTGTTCCTTTAATTGCTTGCTTAACGTTATATCCAGGCACATCTCCATGGCCGCTACAATTTTCCCATCAGCATCCTTAATCGGCGAAGTGCGTACAATCCAATGTTTGTAATTACCATCTTTATCCGGACCTTTTTCTTCACTGTTGTGGCACAAGCCATCGGCAAATGTCTTTTCCACGGGGCAATTCAGGCATTTTGCGCTACGGCCTTTGTAGGCGTTGTAACAATGGTCTCCGGGCGTGGGTCGAAATTTTTCGGCAAATTCCTTGTTATAACGCAACAGTTTATAATTTCGATCCTGAACGGTAATGATGCAAGGTACGCGTTCAAACAGATTTTGATACTCCCTGCGCTGATTGTTTATTTCATCCTGTTTTTCGCAGATTGATTTGGCCATCCGGTTCACTGCCAGGGTCAACCGTCCCATCTCATCATCTTTGGCATATTCGATTTTATTGGCGTAATCACCTTGAGAGATCAATGTCGCACCTTGGATCAACTTGGTTATGGGCCTGTTCACGAACTTGAATAACAGGAAGTACAGTATCAGCGACGTAAACAGGAAAATGGTAATCGCCAGGGCGATGACGCCTTCTTTGAAAAAAAGAATGCGCAGATCGGTTTCTTCCATGGAAACGACCAGATCAAGGGCACCCAGGATAACCTTATCTTTAGGATGAAAATGACATGCATCTGTTGAACAACCGGGTTCATTATATATCGGGCTGATAATTCCCAGTAAACGATGGCCCCCCGGGGAATTGATGATCCGGATTCTTTTATTCAATTCAAGGGTAGTGGCCGGCGGTTCGGTTTTATGGCATATAAAACAGGCCTCATCCTTAATTTTGGTACTCCGGTCGATTTCTTCGATGATATTGGAAAATTTGATCTCTCCCTGTTTATTAAAAATCCTGATATTTTTGATTTTTTCCTGCCGACCGATATTTTTGATGATTTGATTGATGTCATCCCTTGAATTGAGCATCATGGCGTAATGGGCACCCAATCGGATCGTCGTGCTTAATTGATCGGCGTTATCCAAAATACCTTCCATCATGATCTTTTTTTGATAGCGAATATTAAAATAGGCCCAGATAGAAATAATAAGCAACAGGACCAACCCCATCGCTAAAATAAGCTTAAAAATGATGCTGTGCTGAAAGCGGATTGACTGATCCGGCTCACCTTGTTGCGGATGTTTATTATTTTTCATTTTCGGATATGCTTTTATTAACCAAGTTTATGGATTTTAAACAACTTAAGGATGCCTCTTTTTCCTACAATAATTCAATGATTGTCAATACACTGACCCATAACAAGGAAGATAGCAACATCAGATCGCAGGCTTGCCGGATGTGTCGGCTATCTATTTCAGGAGAGAACCGGATACCGAGATAGGGTTTATCCACCCGTTGTCCACTGTAATAATTAGGCCCGTTTAACCGAACGCCCAGCACACCGGCAAAGGCCGCTTCCGCATAACCGGCATTGGGGCTGCTGTGGTTGCCCCCTTCCGAAATAGCGGTGGAAAAGGCAACACCTCCCTTGGCGGCCAACAACTGCGCGGCCAGCGCAATGACCGGAACCGCAAGGCGGGCCGGAATATAGTTGGCGACATCATCAATACGTGCGGCCGCTTTCCCGAACGAACCATAAGTCTCATTTTTATAGCCCACCATGGAATCCAAGGTGTTGATCATTTTGTATGCCACGGCCAAAGGTGCACTACCGATGGCAGCGAAAAAAAGCGGTGCGATCACGCCATCCACCAGGTTTTCCGCCACCGTTTCAACACATCCGCGTTTTACACCGTTTGCGGAAAGCGACGCCACATCCCGACCAATAATCATGGCCACCTTTTGTTTGGCGGCCGCCAGGCCTTGCTGATTTAACGTATTGACTACGTCTGTGGCTGCGGATGCCAATGAACTGGCGGAGATACAATAGTAAATCAGAATAATTTCCATAATAACGGACAAATCCGGATGAATCTGTCCCGCAACCGCAACTATCAGAAAGGCAGTGCACCAGGCTCCCCCGATAAGCACACCGGCAAACAGCCCACCTGACAGGGTAAGACGCCAGGGCAATGATCGGCAACGCGGCTCCAAAGCGATTATGGCCTTACCCATCAGGCGCACCGGATGCGGCAACTTGTG
>JAOZRC010000530.1 GCA_029940345.1 Desulfobacterales bacterium | reverse complement strand
TCAGTCCTCGCTCTCACACTTTTTCGCTTCGATCACGACTTTCCAAACAGGCTCTGAGCCGCAATCGGCGTCACCGGCAGAAATACCTCACACGCCGGGGCAGTATTGTGATTTGGGTGGGAGTGACGCCAAACATCTCGCCATCGGGCAGCAATTTTTTTTCAGGTTTGGTGAATATTGTGGCTGTTGCGCCCTGTATGATGCGCACCCTCGGATGATCGGCATGCGTTCCTTTGAAAAGCTTCGGAAGCGTATTGATCAGATTTAATCGGCTCAACGGCTCCAGTATAACCACATCGAACAGGCCGTCATCAATTTTGGCTCCCGGTGCCATTAGCATTTCACCGCCCGTATACCTGGAATTGCAGATTTCAACCAGACAATTCTTTCCGGAAATAATCTCCCCGTCAATTTCCATCCGCAGATCGTAAAAATTCAAATTATACATACGGCGCCATATACCAATGATATAGCTGAAATCACCTGTCCGGCGAAAGCGTGACGCGGTCCGGGCCACATCGGTGACAAAGCCCATTCCCATTAAATTGACAAAGTAATAAATATTGGTATTTTGGGTGAAACAACATACATCCACGGGTCGCGTCGTATGGCGGGATAAAGCACAGATAGCGTCTCCAGGAGTGAAAAGTTGTAAATCACGGGCAAATGAATTGCCCCGGCCGGCCGGAATAATTCCCAAAGGCGGTAACCGGGCTTGGCTGTGATATTTCAAAATGGCGTTTAGCATATAATAATTCGCGCCGTCACCTCCCATCGCAACCAACGCATCATATTCCTGGAATATCATTGATCGGATAATTTCGGCGACATGATCACCATTCCGGGTTAAAAAAATATCGAAATCAATTTTTTGGGCGCGCAGGCCCTGTTTCACCATCGGGATTAGTTGCTGACTTTTGTAGCCGCCAGCATTGGGATTGGCTATTAACGCGATTTTCATTCGGGGTGTTCCCTGGTATACTTTTTCAACAATGTAAAAGTTGGCATCCTTCATCTGCCAGTTAACAATTAGGTAGTCATAAAGAAATGCGAACCACGAATAAACGCTAATGAACGCTGATAAAATTCAAACATTCGTGTTCATTTATGAAGGATGCCTAAAAGCGGTTATTTTCTCAGATGCAACAGTATATAAGGTGTATAGCACAAATGGTAGGTAAAAAGCAATTTTTGTTTGGCTGTCGGATTCCATATTTCGTCGAAATTTCAGGGTTGATTTATAAATTCAAAGTATAAAATGATTAATATTCATTTATGCAAATCCGTTCAAATGATTAATTTTGGTTTTATCACAACCTGCTCTTGACAAAAACAGCGTTACATAATAATTGTGACGGTTTGAAAAAAAATATATATTAAAAAAATAAATTATATCATAAAAAAAAATATATTAAAGAAAGGGGGGATGACATACAAACATTGTGGGCCGGATCGAACTTCGCCCATGAATAAGACAAATGTTGGAAAGTGAACACACCTCACTAAAATTATGGTAACCGTTCAGGCATTGACATTAAAGCAGACGTTTAGACGGTGGCTTTGAATCAGTTGAGGCGCTCGCTGTTAATTATTCGTTGCGTAGCAATCTCTGCCAGGTTGCTCTGTCAAAATTTGAACGTTTACAAACCATGATCTTCAAAAAAGATCATCGACTAAGGAGGCACCATTGGGTTTGGAAATTCATAAAGAAGCTTATGCAGGAAGCATAAAGAATATTACAATCGGAAAGGGTGGCAACGCCATCACCGTTGGTGGTGAAACCTGTTATCCTTTTTACCAATTCGAGGGTGAAATGGCCAACAAACCTCGGATTGCGATGGAAATTTGGGATATGGAGCCGGATGAGTGGCCTGAAGCGGCATTACGTCCTTTTAAGGATGTTGCCGATGATCCGGCGGCTTGGGCCAAAAAATGCGTCGAAGAATATGGCGCTGAAATAATCGTACTCCAACTGAAAAGCACCGATCCGAACACCCAGAATGCCAGCGCCGATGACGCTACGGCAACGGTTAAAAAAGTGCTGGCCGCAATTGATGTGCCGCTGATTATCTGGGGGACGGCCAATGTTCAAAAAGATGAGGAAGTTTTAAAGGCAATTTCCGAAGCGTGCCAGGGTGAAAACCTGACTTTCGGGCCGGTGGATGATAAAAACTACAAAGGCATCGGCGCTAGCGCCATGGGATATGGCCACACGATAATTTCTTCCTCACCCATTGATGTAAACATCGCCAAACAGGTCAATATTTTGCTTGAAAACCTCGGTATGCCAATGGACCGTGTGATTGTTGATCCCACCACCGGCGGTTTGGGTTACGGTATGGAATACTCTTACTCTGTCATGGAACGGTTAAGCATGGCCGCCATGAACCAGGGGGATGACAAACTTCAGTTCCCGATGATCAACAACCTCGGCAATGAAGTTTGGAAATGCAAGGAAGCCAAATTGTCTGCCGATGAAGAACCCACTCTGGGCGATCCGGAAAAACGCGGCATCCTTATGGAAACCGTGGGTGCGATCACTTACTTAATGGCTGGTTCTGACATTCTGTTTATGCGTCATCCCGAATCGATCCGTATGGTGCGCGCCTATATTGATCTACTTATGGACGGTGGGGTGGCTGACGGGATTGACGGCATCACCAAGCAATTGGATGACGTTGATATTGATTTGGCATCCCTTGCTCCCGAGCCGGATTTAACCATTGCCGAAGAAAAAGCCAAAAAGGCAGCGCCGGCCAAAAAGGCCGCACCGGCTAAAAAGGCAGCTCCAGCACCAAAAGCAGCCGCACCAAAAGCGGAGATCATACCGGAACCGGTCAAGGAAGTAAAAATTGAGATGCCGGCGGCTTGTGATACGGCTGCTAATGAAAAAGCGGATGCCGAAGTCCGAGCCAAAGAATTCGCCAAAAAGGAAGCGGAAGCCAAAGCGAAAGCCGATGCGGAAGCCAAATCCAAGGCGGATGCCGAGGCTGCGGTTAAAGCAAAAGCGGATGCGGAAGCAGAAGTTGCGGCCAAAGCAAAAGCGGAAGAAATTGCCAAGCGTGAGGCCGAAGAAGAAGCCATAAGGCTGAGAAGAGCCAAAGAGCATGATGAGAGAATGGCGGCCCCCAAAGAAAAAAAGAAAAAAGTGACCATGACGGCAGCCAAAACCCAGAGATCATCGCTTAGTAAATTCAAAAAAATAAGAAGATGATAATTTTTCAGGATAAAAGCAAAATTAACACTTTATAATATGAGGAGGAACCTCTGATGGCAGAAGTAAAAGCAAAAGTAGCAAGACCGGCTAAAGCAAAAAAACTGGCTGATCCGGTTGCATCATCCTTAGATGTGGCATCACAGGAGATGATAGCCCGGGCCCAGACATTGGGCGTTGAAACAATTTTCGACAGAGCTGTAAATATGAAGCCGTGTAATATCGGCATACAGGGGATTTGCTGTAAGAATTGTTCCATGGGTCCCTGCCGTCTGCCACTTCCCAAAGGCGGTATTGAGGGTGAAGACACCCGTAAAGGCCTGTGTGGTGCGACAGCCAATACCATCGCAGCGCGTAACTTTGTCCGGATGATCGCCGGCGGTGCGGCCGCCCATTCCGATCATGGACGCAGTGTGGCTGAAGTCTTTTTATCAGCAGCCAAAAAAGAGACGGATGATTATAAGATAAAGGACATCGACAGGCTTTTGGATGTCGCTCCTTATCTGGGTGTGGCCACCACGGTTGAAGTGGATGGCGAAGAACTGGACAGGGATATTGATGAAATAGCCGTTGAATTTGGCGAAAAAGCCATGGCTGAATGGGGCAAGCCGGAAGGTGAGTTGATCTACGCCAAAAGGGCGCCCGCACCGCTTTATGACAAATGGAAAAACGCTGGTGTTATTCCCAGGAATATCGACCGGGAAATCGTAGAGATCATGCATCGCACCCACATGGGCGTTGATCAGGACTACAAGAACCTGATGAAGCAGGGCACTCGTACAGCTATCGGAGACGGCTGGGGTGGATCCATGCTGGCTACCGACATGCAGGATATTCTTTTCGGAACGCCTTATCCCCTTCAGGCTGAGTCCAATATCGGGATCATGAAGGAAGATCATGTGAATGTGATTGTCCACGGTCACGAACCGGTTCTTTCAGAGATGATCGTGGCGGCCTCCCAGACCCAGGAGATGCTTGATTATGCCAAATCAAAGGGTGCCAATGGAATCCAATTGGGCGGTATCTGCTGCACGGCCAATGAGATTCTGCAGCGTCATGGCGTACCGCCGGCGGGCAATTTTCTTCAACAGGAACTTGTGATTGTCACCGGTGCCTGTGATGCCATGGTAGTGGACATCCAGTGTATCATGCAGA
>JAOZRC010000529.1 GCA_029940345.1 Desulfobacterales bacterium | reverse complement strand
CCTATGAATTAAGGTATTGATCAATTATAAAATCACCAATTATGGCCTTCGCGAATATAACTTTGCGAAAAAGCGCTTCGCTTAATTTTCGCACTCCGGATTTATATTTAGCCATAATTTTTGAATAGGATACCGCATCAGCTTAATTGTTTATGAAAAAAAAAATCATCTTGTCGCTGCTGTTCGGGATTATCGTATCCGTTGCGGCGCTTTATTTTGCCTTTCGAAATGTACCGTTTGGCGACCTGTTAGCCTATCTGTCTTCCATTAACTATTGGTGGATTTTTCCCTCCGCGGTAACCGCAATACTCAGTTTTACGTTACGGACATATCGCTGGCAAATAATTCTGCGGTCAACCAGGTCGTTGTCATTCTGGCCGGCGTTCCATCCGTTGATGATCGGTTTTATGCTGAATTGTATTCTGCCGGGACGTGTGGGTGAAGTGGCCCGGCCTGTCATTCTTCATAAAAATGAAAATATCCCTTTTAGCGTCGGTTTAGCAACTGTGGCAGTTGAACGGGTGTTCGACCTGATCCTTTTAATCGCACTCCTGGCTTGTGTTCTCACGTTTGTGCCGATTGACCCGAATCTCAATATGACTTTCGGTGGCCACCATCTCAACCGTGACACCCTGATGGCCATCAGTTCCGGAATCGTTCAATTCAGTCTGGTTCTGATCGCCGGTATCATCTTGGTAAGTATTCGGAAAACCCGGCAATTGATCTGCCAATTGATTTTAAAGTTACCAACACTCCTATTTTTTCTGAGCCCGGCAACCATAAACACAATACAGCAAAAATTAGGCATGCCGATTGTGCGTCAGATTGATAACTTCGCATCCGGATTCGCTTTGATAAAGCATCCCAAATTAATTGGCCTTTGTGTGTTGATTTCCACGGCAATCTGGGTTCTGGCAGCGCTATCCTATTATATAATGGCGTTGGGCTGCCCGGGCATCAACCTGTCTTTTCTTGAAATATTTGCCATGATGATTATTATCTGCTTTTTCATTGCCCTGCCTTCGGCACCCGGATTCTGGGGTCTCTGGGAAGCCGGCGGCATATTTGCGCTGGCAATTTTTGGCGTTACCGAAGAAATTGCCGCAGGTTACACCCTGGCTAACCATGCGATTCAGCTTTTCCCGGTTATTATTGTCGGTATGGCGTCAGCAATGATAACCAGTGTAAATATTTGGCATGTGTCTTACGGTGAAGCGGAGCCGCCAAGGCAACCTGTCTTGCATAAGTCCGATATATAATTAGGAGGCCACAATGGCATTGCTCGAAATTTTAAAATATCCTGATAAATTTCTTAAACGTTCAGCCACACCGGTCGCGGAAATCAATGATGATATTCTGGAATTAATTGATGATATGGCCGAAACCATGTACGACGAACCCGGTGTGGGTTTAGCGGCTACACAGGTCGGCAGGGATGAACGTCTTATCGTTTATGACATATCCGAAGATCAGGAAAAACGCCAATATGATGTGCTGATCAATCCCGAGATATTATCCCAGGAGGGCGTATTTGTCACTGAAAAAGAAGGCTGCCTCAGTGTGCCCGATTTTAAGGCCAACGTAAAACGCGCTGCATCTGTAACCGTCAGCGGGTTGAATCGCAAAGGTAAGCCTATACGCCTTGAAGCCGAAGATATGATGGCGGCGGTGTTTCAGCATGAAATTGATCATTTAAACGGCATTTTGTTCATTGATCGTATCAGTGGTTTGAAAAGAGATATGTATAAAAGGCGTATTAAAAAACAGTTGCGCAAAAAATCCAAAAAAAAATGAAGCACTCCGTATATAACCAAAAGACAGATATTATCTTTATGGGAACACCAGATTTTGCCACGGTCTGCCTGAAATATCTACTGGAGCAAGAATGCCGGCTTTCCTTGGTGGTGACACAACCGGACCGCCCCAAGGGACGCGGCCGCAAGCTCATCGCACCTCCGGTGAAAACAGCCGCCCTGGAAGCCGGGTGTGAAGTTGCCCAGCCGTCTTCAATTAATAACGATACTTTTATTCAACATATCCAGAGTCTTAAACCGGATTACCTGGTCGTGGTGGCTTACGGGCAAATTCTTCCACAGAAATTGCTTGAAATACCACGTCTGGGATCAATTAATGTGCATGCGTCTTTACTTCCCAGATACAGGGGAGCCGCACCGATCCAGTGGGCGATTATCAACGGTGAACAGGAAACCGGCGTCACCACCATGCTAATGGATAACGGTCTTGACACCGGGGCGATGTTGCTTTCCCAAACGGAATCGATTCGGCCTGACGACACTTCGGCGACGCTTCACGATCGTCTGGCGTTAATCGGGGCCAAATTATTGTTCCAAACGCTGGAAACCCAATATGCCGGGGAGATTATGCCGATGCCCCAGGATAATAATCAGGCCACCTATGCCCCGCTGTTAAAGAAAAAAAATGGCCTGATTGATTGGCGAAAACCCGCCCAACAGTTGGCCTGTATGATTCGTGGTATGAATCCCTGGCCGGGTGCGTTCACTTTTTACGGCGACAGGCGTCTTAAAATATTAGCCGCTCAGACGGCCGCAATGGAAACCCGGTCTGCTCCCGGAACGGTGATTCAGGGGTTTGCGGATGAATTGCGCATTGCCACCGGGGACGGGGCGTTAAGTATTTTGAAAATTCAAGGCGCTTCCGGTAAACGCATGGAGATAAAAGCTTTTTTGCAGGGATTCAAAATGCCTCTCGGTGCGGTTTTGAGTTAATCATTAGGCAATAATCGAAAGACGACTAAAAAATTCGTAACTCGTAACTCGGCTGTTAGTCATTCGATTGTTAAAAAGGAACAATCGAATGATTAACCGGAAACAATCGAATGACGAATGATGCCGCATGCCCGTTGACGCCCGCCAAACAGCCTTATCTGTTTTAAACCAGTTGGAGCAAGGCCGCCAGACACTGGATCGTTTATGGGAGGAACGCCTGGGCGTTGGCTCTGACTCGCCCAAAATGGCCAAGCGTGATACAGCCTTGCTATACGTTTTAGTGTATGGTGTTTTAAGATGGCGAAGTCGTCTGGATCAGATTATCTCCCATTTTTCAAACACGCCTTTTCGTAAAATCCGCCCCCGTGTTTTAAATGTTTTAAGACTCGCCCTGTTTCAAATCATCTTTTTAGACCGCATACCGGTTTCGGCCGCCGTAAACTGTGCTGTCAATCAGGTCAAGCGCTCCAAGGCTGCGTGGATCGGACGCTATGTCAATGGGGTGCTGCGCGCGGCCGCGACTGGTTATAGCCAAACGCCTTTTCCGGATTACCGGAAAAACCCGGTTGACGCATTGGCTGTGCGCAAATCTTTCCCCCAATGGATGATAAAACGCTGGCTAAAACGGTTGGGTCTGAAAGAAACAGCCGCAATGTGCGATATGATCAACACAATACCGCCCATTATGGTGCGCTCTAATCCGTTGCTGACGACGCGGGAAAAACTTATGCAGGCGCTTCAAGACGAGGCGCGGGAAATTCGGCCAACGCCTTATTCAACCCACGGGGTTTCTTTGGAGCATCCACGCCGGTCTATTGCGGAAATGAAGGCTTTTAAATCAGGATGGTTTCAGGTGCAGGATGAGGCAGCTCAACTGGTGACCTTGTTTCTGAATCCTCAACCCGGTGAAACCGTTTTGGACGCCTGCGCCGGACTGGGCGGCAAAACCGGACACATCGCCGCTCTGATGCAAAATCGCGGTGCCATTTTAGCCGCCGATTACAACAAAACCAAACTCCGAAAGTTAAAGGATGAAATGGCGCGTCTGCAAATTTCAATTGTCACCGGCCATTTTCATGATCTGGAGCAACCTTGGAAAACAGCCGCAACCCATCGGTCAAAAATAAAATTCGACCGGATTTTGCTCGACGCCCCCTGTTCCGGTCTGGGCGTGCTAAGACGCAATCCGGACGCCAAGTGGCGCGCTAAACCGGATTGGAAGCACTATCTGAACCGGCAATTGCGCTTTCTGGAACATGTCGCCCACGCGCTGAAACCGGCCGGGGTTCTGGTGTATACGGTGTGCAGTATGGAAACGGAGGAAAATGAAGCGGTCGTAGATAAGTTCCTAAAGCGGCATCCGGAATTTTATTGTGAGAAGAAACCGGCCGGCCTGACTACCGGATTAACCGATAGTGTGCGCAACCTGGTTGACGAGAATGGATATTTAAGGACTTTTCCGCATCATCACAATATGGACGGTTTTTTTGCGGTGCGTCTGATGAAAAGTGTAAGCTAGCAAATTAGGCCAAGCCGGATACTAAACCCGATTTGGCTGTGAGCCTCTGTCCTTCGCTTAAAATTTGCGAAAATCAGCCCTCGCTCTCACACTTTTTCGCTTCGATCACG
>JAOZRC010000528.1 GCA_029940345.1 Desulfobacterales bacterium | reverse complement strand
ATTAAGATTGCGGGCATCGTTTTGCACTTTTAATAGTCGTCAGCCTGATTTGCGGGCAAGCTCAAAACTGCCTGAAACAATTGTGATATTATCAGTTGCACCGCGTTGCAGCGCGCTGCCGGCCATTTTTTCCAGACATTCCTGATGATACATATCACCAGACGCCAAAGCAAGCTCTAAATCGGCCGGTGCGGCACTCCATAAACCGTCAGTGGCAAGCAGCAGCAAATCACCGCTCCGAAGTTTCAATGTGAAAACATCCGCATGAGCGGCCAGCGCATCAGGCAAATCTTCTTTTAAGTCCAGACGGATGGGCCGCATAAAACGAAACGGCTTATAACCATCAGCGTCTTTGACAATCCCGACCGAACCGTAACCCAACGCCTGCACTAAGCGACGCGCGCCGGCATTTAACTGTAATTCATAGTCATCCCGCTCAAGCTCGCCATCGCGCCAGGCGAATTCGGCGGCATGGTGATCATGAGTCAATTGGCGACGTTTGTCCCCGCGCAAAAGAAAAGCGCGGCTGTCACCGATATTAAGCAAAACCGCCTGACGGTTGCGAAGGCTGATATCCGCCATAACCAGCGTGCTGCCCGGACTTTTATCGCCTTTCCCAGGAAACATATCGGTCAGGGTTTGGTGCAGATCTATGATGGCCGCGCGCATCTCGGCGGGCGACTGACAGGGCGGAACAGTTAAAAGTTTTTCTACCACGGCCTCAGCCATTTCCCGGCCGCAGGCATGACCGCCCATTCCATCAGCCACCGCCAGACGAACATAAGTTGGCGGCCATTGTTTCACTAGCGTTTCAAAAGGTTTTTCATTTTTTAGATAGCGCGCTTTTCCCCCGTCTTTTCGCGGTCGGATAATCAGGAAATTATCCTGGTTTTCAGCACGTTGTCCTTTTTTGCTAACTGCCCGCGCGTGCAAGGTTTGCGTATTGGCGGAAAACAGGTCTATAAAGAATTTTTTTGCTTTTTGCATTGGCAGTTAATTCAATTGTCTGAACCGCTGATATCAATGTCTGAATTAGGATTTTTAGGATTTAATGATTTTAGGATTATTTTTTAGCGTCCTTCATTTTTCCCTATACTTCATCGTCCGTTAATCCATTAATCCTAAAGATCCTAATTCAGACAATGAGTGGAAATCCCTTAATCCATCATCGCACAGCGCGCACAGCCCGAACATAAAGATCATCGTTTTTTTGGTTGTACCAGCCAACCTTGCCGACGTCAAAGTTAACGCCCCAGCCCTAGCCGGGCGCACGCTTGTCATAACTCCAGCACCACAGTTGTATTTTTTCAAATAACGGATCAATATGCAATCCATTGTGTTGCTTTGTTTTTGCCAACAGGGATGTCAGTTCGTCCACGGTGGGCAGCCGCCAGTCGTTATAGTCTGCGAAATTTTCCGTATTAAGTTTTTTGATATATCGCAAAGCGGCGTTGTAGTTCATAGGTTCCGGCGAACCTAACTGCTCCCACATCAAACCGGCGGCATTGTCTTTAATCACATTACCACCCATTAATACTTTAAATCTGTTATTCGTAATCGGAACGTATTTAACTGGTCGCCGGTTTTTATCAAGTTTGAATACGGCTTTAAACTTATTATCTGAAACCGTTTCAGGCGCAGATCGCCGCGGATGCGTAGCTTTCTTTTTGCGTTCGATTTTCAGGTTTAACCAGTACCGCCGGTTGATATCCGTGTGGTCGGGATGCTTCTTGCGCACCTTCTCCAGAATCGCCAGATAGTCACGCTGAAAATCACGCTTTTTATGGGCTTTGTGTTCAAGGGCGTTAAGCCAACCTTCCTGATCCGGATTTTTAATCAGCGCTGCAACATAATTGCCTTGCTCCCACAACTGCGTGGCCGATGCGGACAGCCGGATGATGTGTTCTTCATCCGATTCAATTTTACGGTTGTTTACCCATGAGTATGCTTTTAGCGTATATTCACCGGTTTTGGACAACGGCTCCAGTTCGACTTTCCAGGTGTTGTCGGCAAACTTTTGAATGGTGCGCACTTCGGCCATTTTATCGGATACGGTTATATTCAGCCAGCGTCCATCAGCGGGAAGCCCTTGTCCTTTGGCGCTCACATGTATTAAAAAGGGTCGCCCCAATTTAACCTTATGGAGCATCTCAATGTTCAGAGCGTCAAGCGCCGGATTGAGCAATTCTCCCATCCGTTTGGCGCGTTGATATACTTGCCTCGCTGTGGGCCGCAGTTCCGCTTTAGCTGAAAGCAAGTTGTTCACCAATTCGCAGAGTTTGGCGATGATCTGTTCCGAATCCGGCAAAGACAGTTCCGGCTCAGGTAATACATCGTCAGTTTTGGCAAGTATCGTTTTGTCTTCATCAATGAAGATACGGCGCATATCGATTTTCAACGTCTGAAGTTCGCGTTCCGTTAAGCCGCCGATCTTATCGAATTTTTTTTCGGCGCCGGCAAGAGGTTTGCCGCTCATGCTCAACAGATCGACAACCTCGCCCTGGGCCCTGGTGTAATTGCCGGTGGCCAGTATATGTATCAGAAGTCCCAACGGATACAAATCAGCCGATTCGTCGAATTGATAGATCGGTTCGCCGTGGTCAAATTTTTTGGGCAGGAGCATTTCAGGTGCGCCCCAATTCGGGGTGCCGGCCAGTGAAAAGGTCAGGTCCTGGCCGATGCGTTTGACCGTGCCGTAATCGGAGAGGTACAGATCGTTGTCTTTGACCAGCACGTTTTGCAGTTTTAAATCACGATGGCTGAATTTGCCCGGTTCGCCCGATTTGCCCGGAAGCGCATGAACCGTTTTCAAAGCGGCGGCAATTTGCCAAATCCAGCGCAGCAACGTAGCTCCGTCGAACGAAAAAAAGGCGTCAGTCCGCTGTTCATAAACCTTCGACAGACTGTGGCTGCACAAAGGCAAAACCATAACCGGCGCATCATTGAACTGGCCAAAGTCTGAAAGCGGCAGGATATGATTGTGCATCGCCAAATCAGGTGGCAAACGGCGCAGAAATTCAATCTCCTTGTTTTGCACCTCAATAATTTTGGCAAGAAACGATTTGGAAAACGGCGACTGGTTTTCAGGGTTGCGGGTTTGAATAGTTTTAACAGCGACCATTACACCGTCACTGATGCGCTCAGCCTGCCACACCACACCGTAGGCGCCAAAGCCAATCTCTTTGATAATGCGGTATTGATCTTTTTTAAGGGATATTATGGTGTCTGGTTCAATCATGGCAATATATTAGACTGATAATAATTGAATCGTCAACAGGTTTAAATATTGCCTGTTTTTAAATTTTTCTTTTCATCAATTGATATTTTATGCTATATTTAGCATCCTTCATTTTCCGGTTAACAAGTAGAAGTCGTGCTAAACATGCAGTTTAGCATAGGCTATGGCAAAGTGTTAAAATATATAACTGAGAAGCACCTATGAAATTCTACCGTTTTCATCCGAAAGTAAACATTCACGCACTCTAAGCTAAACAGTTTCCCGTTTTACTATAAGGAATCCCTATGCACTACGGCTCATCCCGCTCATACTCCCGTTTATTAGAACGCATTGAAATTATCCGCTCCGGTTTGCGCTGGAAACAACGCCTTGATCGCGCTGGCATCGACAAAATTTTACGTCTGATCAACCGGCTGCGAGATGATGTGCGTCTGTTTGCAGGACCAGCCCTGTATAAAAAGGCGATTGCGGCCAAAACAGCTAAAAAACCGACAACGGATGCTTTGCGGCGGCAAGCGTTGTTAGACCGCAGTTTTCAATTCAAGGGCATTTTTGGTGAAAATCCGAAATTGTTGGAAACGCTGGAGACGGTGGAAAAGGCGGCGCACACGGATTTGCCGATTATGATCGAAGGTGAAAGCGGCACCGGCAAAGAGCTGCTGGCTGAGGTCGTGCATACCAACAGTGAACGCTCGGAAGGGCCTTATATCTCTGTGAACTGCGGCGCGATCACACCTACTTTGCTGGAAGCGGAGCTTTTCGGCCATGTCAAAGGCGCTTTCACCGGAGCTAACCGTGATCGTAAAGGCAAGTTTGAAGCGGCGGCTGATGGCACTATTTTTTTAGATGAAATAGGCGAACTTTCAACCGAAAATCAGGTCAAATTGTTGCGCGTACTCCAAAACGGCGAAATTCAACGCGTGGGTTCGGACAAAGTGAACATTGTGGATACACGCGTGGTGGCGGCAACCAATCGCAATTTGTTTCAGATGATTCAGGACGGCGGCTTTCGTGAAGACCTGTATTATCGCCTCAGTGTTATTAGCGTCACATTGCCGCCGCTGCGCGAACGCACCGATGAAATTCCCCTGTTGATTGATTTTATCAGCAAAAATGCGGCTAAAAAAATGAACCGGGAACCGGT
>JAOZRC010000527.1 GCA_029940345.1 Desulfobacterales bacterium | reverse complement strand
AGGCATTCAAAACAGAACGATCAAACGGCGCATTGTGCGCTACAAGAAAATCAGCGCTTTCCAGAATGGGTTCGATATCTGGCCATAGCTCTTCAAATGTCGGTTTGTTTTCTACCATTACCCAGTCAATACCGGTAAGATCAGTGAATGTTAAAAAATCCGTTGGTGGCCTGATTCGGAAACCGACAGATTTGTTTCTGATAATTCTGCCATTTTCCACCCAAGCCAGCCTTATTTCACAAGCAAAGTTATAGATCACATTCCATTTGACATACTGTGGTTAGCATCATTTTCAACAGAATTACAATTCTCTGTTTTCCTTATCGGGCTGAGATTAATCAATAGTTTTGAAATCAGTTTGTTAATCTCTTCTTCATTCAGGCCCTTTTTTATAAGCGCATCGACCAATTCTTCCTGGCGTGGCTGCCCGAAGGTCAAGCGGTAAAACATCAAAACCTTCAAAAGGTCATCTCGTTTTCCGATGTCTTTACTAAACGGGTGCAGCGGAATGATTCTCTCAATTTTCACACCGTCATCACACTCAATATGCCAATAGGGAACCAGATCGCATTTTTGATTGGCCTGTTCTTTCTGGCTGGCAATTTTAAAAAGAGTTTCCCAAAGTTTTATCATTGGGTTATCTAAATCATTTAAGTATTTCAAAGCGATATTTTTACGAATAGCATGCCCCATATAACGATTAACACGGCCTTCGCGCTGCTCAATATCAATGGCATTATTAGGCAGATTCCAATGCATGACCTTGCGGCAGTAATAATGAAAATCCAGTATCCTTTTCATATTCTATGGTAACGGTAACGAAATAGCAAATAAATAATTATGTGCCAAACAGCTAAAAACAAAAAAGGCAGAGTCATACGACTCTGCCTTTTTTATACTGTTTTCAAAACCAGGGTGTCCCGGGCGCAACGTATAGTATTCCAATTTTGGTTTTTCTTGGTGGTACACGCAAACTGAAGTTTGCACTCCTTTATTTTGGAAAAACCAAAATTGGATTAGTATAGTTCCCTTTTTCAATTCCTTTTTTTCATCCTGCATACGAATTTCAATCATCGGGCTGAAAGCATACTCTCCTGCAAGCCATCGGGCCTGACAATTCAGCTTAATTTCCGATTTGAAAATCATCTGTCTTCATCCCAAAAATCAACCTTTGGACGATGTTCAAATGAACATAATTCATATATTAGATGCTTAATAAATTTACTGGCGTTAGCGACACAAGTAAGTCATGATTCAGTTTTTTCAAGCAGGAGGAAATTATGTTTCAATTTAGCACTGAACAAAAGGTGTGTGAAGTAGGAGGCGTCAAATTCGGCGGCCAGCCCGGAGAATATCCGTGCGTGTGCGTCAGTTCCATTTTCCAGAAAGGTGACAGGGTGTTTTCGGGAAAACGCAAAGAGGGTTTTGACGAAAAACGGGCCAGGGAGTTGATGGAAACTCAAAACCGTCTGTCACAGGAGACTGGTGTGCCGGGGATGGCCGATATCGTGGCGAATACGGGCAAAGAGTTCAAGCTTTTTATTGATTTTGTCACTTCGGTGAGCGACATGCCCTTTTGTATTGACGCCTGGGTGATGAAACCCAAATTGGAAGGTGCGGCTTACTGCGCCGAAAAAGGGTTGTTAGACCGTATGTTTTATAACAGTCTGACCGTTTGGGAACAGGATTTGGAAACCGAAATCCGTGAAATTGCCCAAATCGGCGTCAAACATGTCCTTTTGGTGGCTTTTGATCAGGAAGATCAGATGCCTTCCGGACGTATCACCGGCACTCAGAAGCTCCTTGACGCCATTGATAAGGTCGGAGCGGAATTTGAAAGCATTTTTGTTGACACCTCGGTAATGAATGGCCCGGCCGCCGCTTTTTGCGGGGTTGCCAACCGCATGATCAAGGAAAAATGGGGCTTTCCCACCGCCAGCGCACCCAGCAACGGTTCCTACATGGATTTGAAACGCTTCAAAGATATGTGGGATTTTAAAGGGTGGGCATCCACCGATGCGGCTTTGGAAGCGCTTTCCGCTTTCTGGTACCATGATATGATTTTTTCAGGGCCGATGGCCGGCGCCACACGAATTTTACCGGCTGTAGCGGAAGCAGAGGCCTTTTTGGCAACCACCGTGTTTGCTGAGACCAAACAGTTTCCAAAAGATCCGAATCATCCTTTGTTTAAACTGTTCCCTGATTTTGTGGAACAACTTAAAACGATGTAACCGTAAAAATTAACGAGGCCCTGATACGACAAAATGATAAATAATAATCACATACAATATAAGGAGTTTATAAAATGGCAGAGCTGACACCCAGAGAACGGGTAATGCGATTACTAAGGAAAGAACCCATTGATACCATGCCGTTTTTCAGCGGAATGGGGATGGTTGTTATGCCGGGTATTGAAAAATCCGGCTTTAAATTCGCTACGGTGCATACCGATGCCGAGCGCATGGCATGGTCGGCGATTTGGTCCGCTCGGCTGATGAATTTTGACTGTGTGGTGATTCCCTACGATATGACCATGGAATCCGAGGCCATGGGCAACACAATCAGTCTGTATGCCGATTCCGACGATATTCTTTATCCCACGATTCCTAACAAGATTTGGTCTACGTTGGATGAAGTGGTAGTCCCCGATAAAATCATGGAGAAAGGACGTCTGGCGATCTTGCCGGAGGCTATCAAAATAATTAAAGAAAATGCACCGGAACTGGCGATCGGCTGTTGGCAGTTAGGCCCGTTCACCCAGGCCGGCCAGATTCTGGAACTCGACCTGATGCTGAAAGGCATTTTCAAACAAAAGGAAAAAGTTGAAGAGGTACTGGACAAATTAACCGACATGATCATTGATATCGGCAAGCATCTTCAAGCTTGCGGGTGTGATTATATTACATTGCGCGAACCCGGAGTGGCCGCCGACCTGCTAAGTCCGCGCACGTTTAAACAATTTATTCAACCCCGCCTGACTCGCATCCTGGAAGGGTGGGAATCACCGAAATTGTTACATATATGCGGTAAAACTGAGCCCCTGTTGGCGATGATGGCCGAGTGCGGCGCGGATGGTTTAACCGTTGATATCAAATGTGATGTCAAAAAAGGACGCGAGATTTTGGGGCCGGATGTTTTATTTATGGGGAATCTTGACACCTACGCTATGACATGTGACGAAAAAACACCCAAACAAACCGCGATTGATCATATCAAAGGGATCATTGACGGCGGCATGGATGCGGTTATGCCGGGGTGTGATCTGTGGCCGGCAATTATTGAGGAAAATATGAAAGCATGTGTTGACACAACGCATGAATATGGCAAAAAAGCGAGTCCTGCTGTGGGACGTTTATAATTAAAATGATGTCAGGTGTCAGGATAGAAAGAACCGGATGCCTAATACCTTGAGGTCTGTCAAAACTCTGTTTATAAAACTTGAAATCCGAACACTGAAACCTTTTAAGGAGATAAATAATGGCTTCCAAAGAAGAATTGATCGAAAAATTGAAAGAAGGCGTTGTTGAGTACGAAGAAGATACGGTTAAAGAAATCTCACAACAATGGCTGGACGACGGCTATGAAGCCCTTGAAGGGGTTATGGACGGTTTAGCCGCCGGTATGGAAATTGTGGGCGACTTGTACGATAAACAGGAATATTTTGTTCCTGAAGTCCTGATGTGCGCTGATGCGCTGTACGGCGGACTTGATATTTTAAGGCCGCATATCCCTAAAAATGAGGACGGAGTCAACGCCCAGGTAGTGATTGGCAGCATCCAGGGCGATGTGCATGATATCGGCAAAAACCTGGTAAAGATGATGTTCGACGTAGCCGGATGGGATGTGCATGATCTTGGACGTGATGTGCCCCTGGAAAATTTTGTCGAAGAACAGTTGAAAACCGATTCCGAGGTGGTGGCGATGTCCGCAATGATGACCACTACCATGCTGGGAATGAAAAAAGTGATCAAGATGATCAAAGATAAAAATCCGAATGTCGCCATCATGCTTGGCGGCGCTCCGGTCACCAAAGATGTAGCTAATCTTTTCGGTGCCGACGGTTACGCCGAATCCGCTGGTAACGCTGTGTCCGAAGGTATCAAAATGATCGGCCGGTTAAGAGAATATCAGAAAAAGGATTAAATGATTCCGACCCAATAATTACGATCTGTGCAATTCATTCAGAGTCCCATCAGGACGGCATATTTCTAGAACCATTGTGCCTATAATCCGGCAGAGTCCCATCGGGACGGCATATTGGTAGAATCAATGCGCTTATGATCCGGCAGAGTCCCATCGGGACGGCATATTGGTAGAATCATTGTGCCTATGATCCGGCAGAGTCCCATCGGGACGGCATATTGGTAGAATCAAGGCGCTTAT
>JAOZRC010000526.1 GCA_029940345.1 Desulfobacterales bacterium | reverse complement strand
GTTGGGTTTCGTTCCTCAACCCAACCTACGTCTGTCCCGCCTTATGTGGGTAGCCCCAAATTTGTATGATTCTGGCTATTGCAGGTACAAAAACGGTTGTCAAAATTTAAGTTACCAAAGCAGAACTAAGTACCAACTCAAAAGAGGAGCATAATTCATGCAAGTAGAAGCCATCGACGCAATTTTGGCTAAGTTTCCGGAAAAAAGAGGCAGTCTCATCGGGATTCTGCATGAAGTGCAGAACCATTTTCGTTACCTGCCTGAAGGGGAATTAAGGTATATATCCAAAAGAATCGGAATACCGATTACACAAATATACAGCATTGTTAATTTTTACAACCGTTTCAGCCTTAAACCCAAGGGAAAAAACGAAATCAGTGTGTGCCTTGGCACCGCCTGCCACGTTAAAGGTGCGGAAAAAGTGATGAATCAAATTAAAGATAAACTGCATATCGACAAAGGCGAGACCACGGACGATATGAATTTTTCCTTAGACGAAGTTCGATGTATCGGCGCATGCAGTCTGGCGCCGGCGGTTGTGATTAATGATGACACTCACGCACTGGTGACTCCTAAACAGGTGGAGAAACTGTTAAGCAAATACAAAGATTAGGATCTGCGCTATGGCTACAAAAAATGACAAAAAAATAATCATCAGCGTCTGTACGGGCACCGGAGGCATCGCTGCCGGAGGGAATAATGTAATCGAAGCATTTGATGCCTCCTTTGCAACAAACGGGCTAAGCGAAAATGCAACATTTGAGCCCCGAACCCATAAGGTGGGGTGTCGCGGTTTTTGCGCCAAGGATGTTCTGGTTGATGTGTCGGTTGACGAAAAAACGGAAACTTACCAGTTTGTCACTCCGGAAAAGGTCGATCAGATTGTTAAAGAACATATTATTGAGGGCAAACCGGTTAAAAAATGGCTGGTGAAAAAAGATTATCATGCCTTTCACAGCAAACAACAAAAACTGGTACTCGCCAACTGCGGTAAAATCGATCCGGAATCTCTTGACGAGTATATGGGCCAAGGCGGCTACAAAGCAGCCTCCAAAGCCCTTGCAATGGAACCTGACGCAATAATAGAAGTCATCAAAGCATCTGGTCTGCGGGGACGCGGCGGCGGCGGTTTTCCCACCGGCATCAAATGGCAAAGCTGCCGGAATGCCAGCGGTGCTGTTAAATACGTCTTATGTAATGCCGATGAAGGCGATCCGGGTGCCTTTATGGACCGCTCCATCGTCGAAGGCAATCCCCATTCGGTTATCGAAGGGATGATCATCGGCGCTTATGCGATCGGGTCGAACGAGGGCTATGTTTACATCCGTGCGGAATATCCCCTGGCCGTGGACCGTCTGCGAATAGCTCTGGACCTGGCGCGTGAGCGCAATTTTTTAGGCGAATCAATATTTAAGACGGATTTTAATTTCGATATCAAAGTGGTGCTTGGCGCCGGCGCCTTTGTTTGCGGTGAATCCACCGCTTTGATGACCTCCATTGAAGACAAAGCCGGCGAACCGCGGCCCAAATACGTTCATACGACCGATCGCGGCCTTTGGGGGCAGCCGAGTAATTTGAATAATGTGGAAACATGGGCAAACGTGCCGATGATCATTGAAAAAGGCGCCAAATGGTATAATGGCATCGGCAGTGAAATGAGTAAGGGTACCAAGATATTTTCACTGGTGGGTAAGATTAACAACACCGGGCTGGTGGAAGTGCCCATGGGCATCCCCCTTCGAGATATCATTTTTGAAATCGGCGGCGGCATCCCCAGGAAAAAAGAATTTAAGGCGGTTCAAACCGGAGGGCCTTCCGGCGGCTGTATTCCCGCCAGCTATCTTGATATGCCTGTCGATTATGAACATCTTTCCGAAGCCGGTTCAATGATGGGTTCCGGTGGCATGATCGTTCTGGATGAAGACACCTGCATGGTGGATATGGCCCGCTATTTTTTAGACTTTTGCAAGGACGAAGGCTGTGGCCAATGCACCCCATGCCGGGAAGGCGTAGCCCAGATGGTGCGGCTGCTGACTGAGATCACCGAAGGTAAAGGCGGTCCGGATCATATTCCTTTATTGGAAGAGCTTGCTGCCATGATTCAGGATTCATCCCTTTGCGCCCTGGGAACCAGCGCACCCAATCCCGTTATTTCCACTTTGCAATATTTTCGGGATGAATATGAAGCGCACATCAAAGCCAAGCGATGTCCGGCCGGAGTGTGCAAGGCGCTGACAACGTTCACTATTGATGCCCAACTATGCACCGGATGCACATTGTGCGCCCGCAACTGCCCGGCTAGCGCGATAACCGGTGAAAAGAAAGAACCACATCGAATCGATCAGTCAAAATGTGTCAAATGCCGCGTCTGCTATGAAAAATGTAAATTTGGCGCTGTTTTGAAGGGATAGGGAGAAAATATATGGCTGCAATGATCAATTTTAAAATTAATGGAAAAAATATTGAGGCGCCGGCAGGGACGACTGTTCTTGAGGCGGCCCGCAAAGAGGACATTTATATTCCCACCCTCTGCTGTCTTGAAGCCTTAGAGCCTGAAGGCACCTGCAGACTCTGTATCGCTGAAATGAGCGGTGCGATCCGTCAGTCGATACGCATCACTTGTCTCCAGGAAGTCAAAGAAGGACTGATCGTCGAGACCGAAACAGAGCGTATCAAAAAAAACCGCAGGCTGATATTAGAACTGCTTTTGGGGCGCTCACCCTACTCCAAGGAACTCCTTGATTTGGCAGCGCGCAACGGCGTGATGACCAGCCGGTTCCTCACCGGAGAACAAGATGATTGCATACGTTGCGGCCGGTGTGTGCGGGTATGCCGTGACAAAATCGGCGCCTACGCCCTCTGCTGGGTGAACCGGGGTTATGAACGCAAAGTCACAACGGATTTTGAGCGGCTTTCCGAATATTGCATCGGCTGCGGTTCATGTGCCCAGGTTTGCCCAACGGGAGCTATCAAGATGGAAGATCGCGGCCAGGAGCGCAAGTTATACACATGGGGACAGGTGTTGGCGCGCTTTAAACTTGAAAAGTGTCAGGAATGCGGCCGCCCCTTTGCCACTAAAAAATACCTGGAATGGATGAAACAAAGAGCCTACAAACACAAAGGCTTGGATGTTGTTGATATTAAATGTCCGGAATGCGTCAGAAAAGCCGAACGTCCTGTACCGCTTGCGGTTCCGTTGAGCCAAGGCCCTTTCCAAATGTGGTGATGTAGCTGTTCCCCCCCTTGGTCATATACAGTTCTACCCTTATGGTTCCCATGCCTATACCTCCCCTCTGGTTCCCATGCTCTGCGTGGGAACCCTTTTGGGGCAGATTGGCGTTCTGACCTGACGTTGAGCATGGAAACTAGGGTTGGATGGGGATATCAACGGTTAAGAGGTGATGATTTTAAACCTATAATGTCAGACTTGTCATATTGAGGAAATATTTCTATGGAAGATATGGTTAAAATAAAAATCAATGGCGGAGAGCATGAGGTGGTAAAAGGCCAGCGGCTACTATTGATACTGACTGAAAAAGGGATCAAAGTTCCGCATCTCTGCTTTCATCATGCGCTGATGCCCGCGGTGTCATGCAAACTATGTGTTGTGGAAATTAAAGAGAAGAATAAGCCTCCGGTTACCAGGCTTTCATGCGCAATTAAATCCAGGGATGGCATGGAAATAACCACCGAAAGCGCAATGGTGCATCAATTAAGGAACCGGGCCATTGGTAATCTGCTAAAAATGGCTCCGAATGCGGATATCATCCATCGTATTGGTGAAGAATTCGGACTGACCACGGGTGCGAAACCCGATGGCTGCATTCGTTGTCGCCTCTGTATCCGTATATGTAAGGATATTATCGGAGCCAAGGCGCTCAGGATTGAAAAAAGAGAACAAATGTACTATGTATCTCCTTCAGAGAAAGGCGACTGCATCGGTTGTGGTACCTGCGCCAATATATGTCCGACCGGTGCAATCCGCTTTGAGGACAAGGGCAATGTAAGAACCATAATGATAAGGGATGAAATTATCGGAAGGCATCCGCTTGAAAGATGTGAAATATGCGGCCGGCGGTATGCCACAACAAAGTTCCTCAGGCATGTGGAAGAACTGGATGGTTCTCATCCCGATGTGAAAGAACATCATAACCTGTGCCCCACCTGCGTTAAATTGAATGCCATAAAGGGCCGGCAATTGCTTGTTCCGAAACTTGACAGGACTTATGCCGGCAAGCCTTTAGAAAAAGTAACCCCTCCGTCTTAATCAGAATTGCAACCGTGCTGGTGAAAAATCAGGGCTGTGCGCGGTAGCTTTTAAATGTGGGGTGGGCAACGATGTGGCATTCACTTGGTTTATAAAAAATAATCAGGCAACCCGACGGACCTGATTAAGTGAATA
>JAOZRC010000525.1 GCA_029940345.1 Desulfobacterales bacterium | reverse complement strand
TCATCCAGATTCTCCACTGACAGAATTGCAATGCGGAGATCGTAAAGCGCCTTCAGCACTTCCCAAAGAGCGGCCTGATCTGCCAAGTGTCCGACCATGCTCGTTACCGTGCTATTGCCAGTTGTCGAATCAGTCGTGATATTCATATCACAGATCAATTCAGACCAGGCGGAATCAATATGTCCCTGCACCCGAATTCGATACGTTGCGGGGGTTTCTATTTTAAGTTCCTTTATAGCGGGCTGTTGGCTCATGGCTTACCTGTCTGAAAAGCGAATTATTTTGTGAAAAAAAACTGAATTCAAATTATATCGATTGGCAGGAAAAATCAATTCCCACAAAGGGGTATTTATGGGGTATTTTGTGTTTGGAATGGAGCTTGCACTCCGAATGGGGAAGTTATTTCATCCTTATTCCTAAGTCTGATGAACATCCCAAAGCCAAAACGGTTGTCTGAAGCAGGCCTGAAAAGTATCAAGCTGTGCAATTTATTCAGAGTCCCGTCAGGACGGCATATTTGTAGAATCAACGGGCTGATAGCTCGTCAGAGTCCCATCGGGACGGCATATCAGGATATGCGCAATCACATTACAAATATGCCGTCCCGATGGGACTCTGTCAGAATCAGAGCATTATTGTACTACAAATATGCCGCTCTCACGGAGCTTTTAAGGAATATCATAAACCGGCGAGCTGAAACTTGAAATTCCGTTGCGGCTTTGATTATTTTGTGGTTTTTGAATGATCAGATCATATAAAACCACACCGTCAGATTTAATCAGATATGTATGACATTGATAATTAAATGGCAACTGGATTTTTTGAAATTTGCATAAATACCAGGTCATAAGTTATCGGATCTCGTAGGTCTGAGATTTAAAAGTTTTTGTCCGGGTGCTTACTAACGACTGACGCATGTTATTTTAATCTAGCAAATACAAATAAAAAGAAAACCGTTTTGCATGTGGTAACCTGTAAAGAGGAATGGCTGGAGATTGATAAAAAAACGGGTAGTCCCTACAAAATGGTGCAGTCAGTGTTGAACAAATTGGCAATTTGTTTTAAAGGATGCGTTAACTGGCAATTCAGGCAATTGCTACAAAAAGCACTGCCGACTATTAAACTATGTAACTCATTGATTTGATTGTCCCGCACTATTTTGCGGGGACTTCCCGGTTTTCAGTCTGGTTTCATGCAAAAAAAATAATAGGCGTCAGCGCTGTTTTTAAGTTGACAAGGAATGTTTTTGTTCGCTAATGTTTGATATTTGTACTTAAAGATATCAATCAATCGTCCATCTGAAGCAACCCTACTATGAAATGTTCTGCTACGGAAACCGTTAGAAAGTTCTATGCTCAGTTTGCCAGTGATGACCAGGTGCTGGTTTTAATAAATGCCGATCCTGACGCCATCGCAAGCGCAATAGCGGTCAAGCGCCTGCTCTGGCGCAAAGTTGCCAGTGTTACACTATCAAACATCAATATCATCAAGCGTCCTGACAATATCGCCATGATTCGCTTGATCGGGACGCAACTCACCCACATCAGCCAGATTAAGGCCGACCAACATACACGGTTTGTCATTGTTGATTCACAACCCGACCACAACAAACTGTTTCAGCAATTTAATTTTGACGTTATTATCGATCATCATCCCCAAACCAATTCTGAGGCGCCGTTTAAAGATGTCCGTCCTGAATATGGCGCCAATGCCAGTATTTTGACCGAATATTTGAAAGCGGCCAAGATCAAACCTTCGGCCAAACTGGCAACCGCCTTATTTTTAGGTATTAAAACGGACACCCACGATTTCGAGCGCCAAACGCTGATTGAAGATATCCGGGCTTTTCAATTTCTTTTCCGCTATGCCAACATGCACTTGGTGCGCCGCATCGAACTGGCCGATTTAACGCCCGACTTCCTGAAATATTTTGAAATAGCGCTTCGCACCCGGCGAATACGCAAACAGAAAGCTTTTATCCATCTGGGGAAGGTTCAAAATCCGGATATTTGCGTTATTATCGCTGACTTTTTCATGCGCCTGAATAATGTCAATTGGAGCATTGTTTCCGGATGTTACAAAAATATGCTCGTTATTATCTTCAGAAATGACGGTATTCGTAAAAACGCCGGGAAACTGGCTAAACAAAGCTTCGCCGCGTTCGGTTCGGCCGGTGGTCATAAAAGTGTGGCGCGCGCCGAAATACCGGTCAACAATCTTGAAGGTGCTGCAACGGTTCAAGATGATCACGCCATTTTACTTTGGGTTATGAGATGCATCGAAAGAAGCACCAAACGCCGTAAACCCAAAGTTCAAAAAACAGTGTGAAGTTTGAAGTGTAAGGTTACTTCATAACATTTGGATTTGTATGAAAATTTCCAATAGCGACATAAATATAACCATCTTAGGCTCCGGCACTTGCGTTCCGTCCCTGCGGCGAACTTCCTGTTCGGTGCTTATTGAAACCGGCGGGAAAAAACTGCTGTTTGATTCCGGTGCCGGCGTCATGCGTCGTCTGCTGGAAGCCGGGGAAACCATTTTTGACATTGATTTTATCTTTTACAGCCATTTTCACCCGGATCACACCGGTGAACTGGTTCCCTTTTTCTTTGCCACCAAATATCCGACGGAAAAGCAGCGCCAAACACTGTTGACAATCACTGCCGGAAGAGGCTTTAAAAGATTTTATGATGATTTGAAGGCGGTTTACGGACATTGGATTGAACTTGAAGAGGGATTGCTGAATATTGCCGAACTTGATATTCAGATCGCTGACCGGCGTATATATAAAGCGTTCACGGTGTTATCAATCCCGGTCGTCCATAATCCTGAAAGCATCGCGTACCGGATTATCAGTTTACAAGGAAAATCGGTGGTCTATTCCGGTGACACGGATTTTAGCGAAAACCTGATTATGCTTTCCCAAGACGCCGACCTTTTAATCTGCGAATCCGCTTTTCCGGATGAACAAAAAACACCGGGACATTTAACGCCGTCTTTGGCGGGTGCTATCGCCAAACAGGCCAATGTGCGTAAGCTGGTTCTGACGCATCTTTATCCGCAATGTGATTTAACCGATATTCGCGCGCAATGCCGCCGAAACTATGACGGCCCGTTAATCATAGCTGAAGATTTGATGAAAATTGAAATTAATTAAGGTGTGAAAAGAATCGACAATGAGCAAGCAGCAAGCAGCAAGCAACAAGCAACAATCCAAACGCTGTTATCCCGTAAATCTCGACATTCGGAAGCGAAATTGTTTGGTGGTTGGCGGTGGTACGGTGGCAACGCGTAAAATCAAAACGCTTTCAGACTTCAACGCCATTGTCACCGTGGTCAGCCCTCAGTTCAGCCAAGAATTGATACGAATGGCCAATAATGAAATCGTATTGAAAAAACGACTCTATCGCAAATCCGATTTGGAAAAAATGTTTTTGGTTATTGGCGCGACTGACGACAAAGCGGTCAATCGCCAAATCTACGCGGATGCCGAACAATTGAATAAATTGTGTAATATTGCCGATCAACCGCAACTCTGTAATTTTATCCTGCCGGCCATTGTCAACCGTGGCGATTTGCTGATTGCCATATCCACTTCAGGCCGAAGCCCCGCTTTTGCCAAAAAACTGCGTAAAGAACTTGAATCACAGTTCGGCGAGGAGTACGCTCTTTTGTTGAACCTGATGGGTGCGATTCGTGAAAAACTGTTAAGCGCCGCACACGAGCCGGAAGCGCATAAACCCCTTTTCGAGCAGTTGCTTGACGCCGGGCTTTTGGCCATGATCAAAGATAAACGCTATGAGGATATAAACGCTTTGTTATATCAGGTTTTAGGACAAGGCTATGATTTGGCGTCCCTCAACTACGCTCCTTCGGCAGATTGCTTCTAAAAAGACATGAGGGAAGTCACAAGGGCAGAGGCTTTATTGTAATACGCCAACGCCCGATAACATCGTGACCTGTTTATCTGAAAGTCTATGGTTCAATTCATTTCCTGATGGAACCAGTCAACTCTTTTTGGAGATATTGTTTCTTTGTAATAAAATCTGAAGAAACCCGTTGAAGCCCCATCAGGAAAGGCTTTTGCCAATTTATTCACCGACGCAAAACACTTGATAACCGGAAATGACATTTGCATATAAGAAGTCAATTCTGATTGTTGATGACGAACCTTCCACTATCCTTATTCTTGCCAATCTTTTGAAATTGCATGAATATGAGGTGCGCCAGGCTGCGAACGGGCAGATGGCGCTGGAAATGGCGCACTGCGATCCTCCTGATCTGATTTTGCTCGACATTATTATGCCCCAAATGGATGGCTACGAAGTTTGTCGCCAGCTTAAAAGCGATCCTGTCACCTGCAAAATTCCGGTGCTTTTTATTACCGCGCTATCGGAGACCGAGGA
>JAOZRC010000524.1 GCA_029940345.1 Desulfobacterales bacterium | reverse complement strand
AACCTTCGGTTCAGCACTCCTTTAAAGTGTTAAGCGGAAAATGAAGGATGCCTAAGATTTCACATTAAATTTTCAATATCAGTTTTATATAATCCGGATCGATATTAAGCCCTTTAGCTGTCATGCCGATATCGTTGTTATAATGCAATAGTTTCATTCGTATATATTCACTTTCAAATTTTTTTTTGGCCTCTTTGAACGAATCGGTCTCAAAACACAGGGATTCAGTAGGACTGTTCAGATCATGCCCTTGATCGATATACGCTCTCGGCAAATCAGAAACGTCAATTATATTTTCAGGCGTCATAATAACCAAACGTTCCAACAAATTTTTAAGTTCCCTTACATTTCCCGGCCAGGAATATTTTTTTAGTTGGCCCAATGCGCTGTCGGTTAGTTTTTTTACCTTGCCGCGACTTTGTTCAGCCGTTTGAGTTAAAAAAGTTTCAACTAAAAGAGGCATATCATCCAAGCGTTCTCTTAGAGGGGGGACCAGAATCGGTATCACATTAATTCGATAATAGAGTTCTTCTCGAAAAAAGCCCTTATCAATTTTTTTCTCAAGATCTTTATTGGTTGATGCAATTACCCTGATGTCCACTTTCAATATTCGACTGCCCCCGGCACGATGAAATTTTTGTTCCTGGAGAACGCGCAAAATACGGGCTTGGGTTTTCAAACTCATATCGCCGATTTCATCAAAAAAAAGAGTACCTTTATTGGCTAACTCAAACTTGCCTCTATATTTAATCGTAGCACCGGTGAATGCTCCTTTTTCATGCCCAAAAAGTTCACTCTCAATCGAATCTTCAGGGATTGCGGCGCAATTGACATTAATCAACGGTTGATCAGCCCGGGCGCTTAATTTATGAATCGTACGCGCCACCAACTCTTTACCGGTGCCGTTCTCTCCTGAAATCAAAACGCATGCGTCAGTTGGAGCCGTTACCGCGATTTGCTTCCTTATGTCCATGATGGCGGCGCTGTTCCCTGTAAGTGAATTTTTCTCAATTGATTTTTTACGTAAATACTTGTTTTCTTCTTCGAGCCGTCTGAAATTCAACGCATTATTTATTGAAACAACGACTTTATCAATTGAAAGCGGTTTTTCAATAAAATCGAAAGCGCCAAGTTTGGTGGCCTTTACCGCTGTTTCGATAGTTCCGTGACCGGTAATAATAATTACTTGTATAATCGGATTATCTTTTTTTATTGCCTTTAAAGTTTCAATGCCGTCAATTCCGGGCATCCAGATATCTAACAGCACCAAATCCGGAGATTCGGCTTCAATCGTTTTTAGCGCCTCATATCCATTGGCAGCCGTAAGCACTTCAAAGCCTTCATCCATAAGGATGCCGCTTAAAGATTGAAGGATGGCAGGCTCGTCATCAACAACTAAAATTGTCGGAAACATGAATATTAACTCCTTTATCTGACCGGTAATTCTATCACAAATTTAGCTCCGTGCGGTTTATTATCCCGAACCCGTATCAAACCGTTGTGATCAGCAATGATCGAACTGACAATGGTTAGTCCTAAACCCATCCCCATACTTTTAGTAGAAAAATAGGGCTCAAAAAGACGTGTTTTATTTTCATCAGATATCCCTTCACCATTATCCGCCACTTCAATTCGCACCATATTTAAAATGGGGTCATGCGATAAAGTGATATGAATATATCCCTTTTGTTTAATTGAAACAATGGCATTGTCAACCAAGTTAATCATCGCTTGTTTGATTTGTTGACGATCAAGATTTAGTACGGGGATTTCATCATGTAAACTAAATTTAAAATCTATCTCTCTATGCCCCTCTTTATAAAGGGCCAATGTTTCTGTAATAATCGGTGGCAATTCACATGAAAGGGGATTTGCAGTTGGAAATTTGGCAAAGGCCGAAAATTCGTTTACCAGGTTTCGAATCAAATCGACATGATCAACAATCATTTTGGTACATTCTTCAAAAACCGGCTCGTTAATTTTCTGATTGTATTTACGTTGAAGACGTTGGGCTGATAACTTAATCGGAGTTAGCGGATTCTTAACTTCATGGGCAATACGACGCGCAACTTCACGCCAAGCCGCCATACGTTGCGCCTTTTCAAGTTTCGTAAGATCGTCAAATACCATTACGATACCGATATGGCGGCCGTTATCATCCTTAAGCGCATTGAAATGCATCACAAAACTGCGCGAACGTCCTGCGATTGACAGTTTAAGAGGTATGGCAATGACATCTTCACGCGCACGCGTCAGATTCTCCATAATTTCCATTGCAAGGTCTAAACGATCTCCTCTCAAAAGGTTTTTATAGCTTTTGTTGACAACATCTTCAGAATCCAAGTCAAGCATTTTCTGAGCTGATTTATTAATCGTCGTAATCAATCCGTTCGGGCCGATAGTAATCACACCGGCAGATACATTTTCCAGCACGATTTCCATATATTGGCGCTTTTCTTCAATTTCCGTATTTTGTTCCCTCAGAATACGGGCGGAATACATCAGTTGCTCCCGACTCATACGAAGATCACGGGTCATTTTGTTAAATGAATCCACTAAAATTCCGATTTCGTCATTCGCTTTTCGATTGATAAAAAAACTCAAATCCCCTTCAGCGATTCGACGTGTGCCTTCAGCCAATTCCATGATAGGAATACTGATTGATTTTGCCAGGTAAAAGCCGAACCAGATGGCACAAAAAACAACCAGCAAAGCGACGATAGTAAGTGTGATATAAAAAATACTCTGAATTGGCTTTTTCAGCAATTTAATCTGTTGATACTCTTCAACCCCCCTTGCAATAGACGCCATGTTATCAGATAGGGCCGATGGAATTAATACCGTTATCACAACAAAAGCTTGCGCCAAAGATGGTTTAATCCCGTTCGGAACCGTTCCGATCAGGCGGAACAACTCGCCGTTCGGAGTGTTTTCAGATATCGTGTGAACACCGGAGGGATTAAGCTCTTTTTGGAAATCGTTTGCGGTTACAGGATTCAAACGAATTGTTTCTAACGGTTCGGCCAGGGAAATGGCAATCCGATTATAATTCGGAGAGTAAACTTCAATACCTTGAATATTAAATGTCCGTTGGACCCCGCGCAGATATTTTTCAAGCGCATTTGCTTTTTTGGGGTCTGACAGGTTTTTCTTCTTGATCTGATACGCAATGCGTTTCAGATAAAAAAGATTATGTTCTTCCGTGTGTTTATAAAAACTGCGCCCAACCGCTATTGAATTTGTTAAGGCTTGTTCAACCGGCGCGTTGAACCAAAATTTAATACTCGCAGTGATAAAATGGATGGCAAACAAAAATAAAATAGCGGTGGGAAGAAGCGTCAAAGTGATAAAAGTCACCACCAGTTTGGTGCGCAGTTTTGAACCCATTACTTTACGCCGGCGATCGTAAAATAGCTTGACTAAATTTCTAAATACCAGGAAAATCAGCAAAAGAAGCAATAACAAGTTGATGTTAATTAATGTAAACATCAAAATTGTATTGGAAATAGGAAAGTCGACGCCTAAATGAATGGCCTTGTTTTCAATGTACGTCAAGACAGGAACCACTATAATGATGATCACAATTATTGTAGTTTCACGTTTTCGCCGTCGGCGGTCTTCAGGCGAAATCGATGGTTTGATCTGTTTGAAACGGTTCTTTGTCATCATTACCCTGGCAATAGCGGTGCAAAAGGCTCAAAATTAAGTGCTTGGACAAAAAATTCCTGGATTGTATGTCCTTAATTTAAAGAGAAGACACTTCCGATAATAAAACACGGTGTGATATTTAGTAAATGAAGTCAATCGTATGCCAATCTGTTTCAAAATCCCAGAGAGATACAAAAAAGAGAATATAATGTAAATAGAAAGGAAGGGTTAATTTGCTCAATTCAGCCTTCGCCCTTACCTGGTAACGGCTGCCTTTTTCCAGTTTACTAAGCGCTACGATTTTCAGGCTGTCAATCTCACACATTCGTTTGCGGGCTTCATTCAAAGACAGGGTCACAATGGGAGCGCCTTTTTTAGAAGAACGTGTTATGATAAATTCTTTTTTCATAATATTATACCTGATCGCATGGGTAATTTTCAGACCGATAATTTGCTGATCAAACCACATATTACGAACCTTATACAGCGTAATAACATAAGAAAAAGTCGTTGGCACTCCGCTTAGTATCGCCTTTTCTATTTTTTCAGTAAAAGCGCCTTCGACCGTTAAATATATAAGTAGGTGATCTCTCGTATTGGTAGCATTCATATTTGACAGCCTCGGACTTTGCGCCGAGACAATAGTCTGATATTGGAAGATAATTGTAATTAGTAGAAATAGGACGACCTTTTTGTATTGCGACATTTCAATTATCTCTAATTTCGGTTATTCTGAGAAGTAAGCTCGTATATTACGT
>JAOZRC010000523.1 GCA_029940345.1 Desulfobacterales bacterium | reverse complement strand
TAAAGTATGTTAGAACTAAAGCAATAAATATGAGAATGACCTTGAAAGGGCTGGTTCCCTACATTCATTCAGAACATAAACTTAACGATGATAAATATTATAAGGAGAAAATAATGGAAACAGAAATTAAAAAGACCCCTTTGCATGACTGGCATATAGCTAACGGCGCCAACATGGCCATTTTCGGCGGATACGAAATGCCGTTGTGGTATTCAACGGCAAGAAAGGAGCATTTAGCGGTCCTGCAAAATGCGGGCCTATTTGACACAAGCCATATGGCTGTGTTACTGGTAGCCGGAGCGGATGCCCACGACCTGTTGCAATTATGTTTTACCAATAATCTGGATGCCTGCGTCGGCAAGGCTGACAAACCCCTCACCGCCGGGCGTTGCGTATATGGCGCTTATCTTAATGAAAAAGGTGAAGTCATTGATGACACCATTATATATAGTCTTGAAAAAGATAATTACATGGCGGTGGTTAATGCCGGTATGGGAGAAGGGGTTGCGAAACAATTAAGTGCTAACAAAAAAGACATGAACGTCGAGATAACCGATTTGACAGACAAGATCGGTAAAATTGATATCCAGGGTCCCATGGCCGCCAAAATACTTGGCAAAGCTCTGGCGGAACCTGCCGCCGTTTTTGAAAAAGTGCCTTACTTTTCATTCAAGGGGCATTTCGATGCGGAATCCCCGCTTGCCGATGCTGTTCGCTTGACGGACGGGACGCCTATTCTTCTTTCCAGGACCGGCTATACCGGAGAATTCGGTTTTGAAATTTTTATGGAGGGGAAGCATGCTGTCAAGTTCTGGGAAACGATTTCAGATATAGGAAAAGAGTTTGGCATTGCTCCCTGCGGACTGGCAGCCAGGGATTCTCTCAGGGGCGGAGCGGTGTTGCCGCTTTCCCATCAGGATATCGGCCACTGGCCCTTTATCAATAACCCCTGGCCTTTTGCGCTGCCGTTTAACTCCGATCAAACCGGTTTTACCAAAAAATTTATCGGTGACCAAGCCCTTTTGAATATCGAAACTCCGGAATACACTTATGCTTTTGTGCGTAGCGATCTGCGTAAGGTTTCCGTTGAGACGTCTCCGGAAGTGTTGGATGCGGGGGGGAATAAAATCGGATTGGTCTTAACCTGCGTCACCGATATGGGAATCGGGCGCCATAAAGATCGGATATACAGTATTACCAGCCCCGACAAACCGGAAGGATTTAAAGCCCGGGGTCTGTGCTGCGGCTTTATCAAAGTAAAATCAAAGCTGGAAACCGGACAGACCGTGGAAATCAAAGATAAACGGCGGAAACTCAAGGTTACGATCACAGAAGACATTCGTCCTGATCGCACCGCACGCCGTCCTATGAAAAATATGGTATAAAAATTTATTTCAAACTGAAAAGGAGGAAAGAACATGAGCAAAGCGATTAGTGAATTAAATGTACCGGAAGATGTGAAGTTTACTGATGATCATGAATGGACAAGGTCTGAGGGTGGCAATATTAAGATCGGGATCACAGACTATGCTCAGGATCAGCTCGGGGAGATTGTTTTCGTTGAGATGCCCGAAGTGGGAGACACGTTTGAAATTAAAGACGAATTCGGCAGCCTGGAATCTGTCAAGGCCGTATCCGAGTTGTTCATGCCGGTTGGCGGTGAAATCGTTTCTATCAATGAAGAACTCGGCGATGAACCTGATCAGGTCAACAATGACCCCTATGGAAAAGGATGGATTATCGAGGTCAAACCCGACGATCCGGGCGAATTGGATTCTCTTATGAACAAAGACGCTTATCTTGAAATGCTGAAAGGATTATAATCATGAGATATTTGCCTCATACCAGTGAAGATATCGCCTCAATGCTTCAGAAAGTGGGGGTGGACACCATTGATGCGCTTTTCTCTAACATTCCGGATGATTGCCGTCGCAAGGACGATCTCAACCTTCCGGAACCGTTGAGCGAATGGGAACTGAACGACTATATGAACACCTTGGCAGGCGCTATGGCCGTTTCCCCGGAATACAAGGTTTTTTTGGGAGCCGGCAGTTATGACCATTATATACCCGAAGCAATTAAACATCTTCTTTTGCGTTCGGAAGTTTATACCGCTTATACACCCTACCAGCCGGAAATCAGCCAGGGAACGCTCCAGACCATTTTTGAATACCAGACGCTGATCACACGTCTGCTGGGAATGGAAGTGGCCAACGCATCCATGTATGACGGTGCATCGGGCCTGGCTGAAGCCCTGCTCATGGCGATCCGGATTACCCGGCGAAAAAAAGTGGCGGTTTCAAAAGCGATTCATCCCCTGTATCGACGGGTGGTTGAAACCTATCTGGCCCCCACCGGATATGAAATTGTTGAAATTCCTTATCTGTCAAACGGCAGAACGGACATTTCCGCACTTGATAACCTGGAAGAGCTGGCGGCTGTCGCGGTTCAGTCACCCAACTTTTTCGGATGTATCGAGGATCTGAAAAATATCGGAGAAAAGGTTCACACCGGTAAGAAAACCCTTTTCGTAACATGCTTTAGCGAACCTCTGGCTTACGGTATTCTGAAAAACCCGGGAAGCCTGGGGGCCGACATCGTCTGCGGGGAAGGGCAAAGCCTTGGCGTTCCCCGTTCATTCGGAGGCCCCGGTCTGGGCATTTTCGCATCACTAAATAAATATGTGCGTAAGATGCCGGGTCGTCTCATCGGTCAAACCGTGGATAAGGACGGCAAAAGAGGATTTGTGCTGACACTCGCCACCAGGGAACAGCATATCCGTCGGGAAAAGGCCACTTCCAATATCTGCTCCAACCAGGGCCTTTGCGCCACCGCCGCCGCCATGTATATGGCCAGTCTGGGTGGTTCCGGGTTCCGGGAACTTGCCGGGATAAACCGTGATAAAACGGAATACCTTAAAGGAGAACTGCGAAAAGCAGGATTTACCATTCCCTTTGACAGCCCCACCTTTAATGAGTTTGTAGTGAAACTTACTCCCGGATTTGAGACTGCCTACAAGGAATTGGTGAAGAAAAAGATAGTGGCGGGTCTTCCTTTGGCAACCTACTATCCCGAACTTGACGACCACTACCTTTTTTGTGTAACGGAAACCAGCAGCAAAGATGACATGGATGTCCTTGTCAAGGAGGTTTTATCATGAAAGAACCAGTTGGCACAACAGGCCTGATATTTAATGAACCGCTCCTTTGGGAAAAAGGGTCAACGGGAAGAAGCGGTTTTTCCCAGCCCAGACGGGATGTAGACCCTTGTCCCCTGGATGATGAACTGAAAGGCGACGGACCGGATTTTCCGGATTTAAGCGAACAGGATGTGGTGCGCCACTTCACCCGTCTTTCTCAATGGAATTTCGGTGTGGACAGCGGCATGTATCCCCTGGGTTCCTGCACCATGAAATACAACCCCAAAACAAATGAAAGACAGGCGGCACTTCCCGGATTTGCAGGCGCCCATCCCCTGCTTCCTACGGAATTGTGTCAGGGCGTGCTAAAGATAATGTACGACCTTGAACGGTATCTGGCGGAAATCACCGGACTCCCGGCGGTTACACTTCAGCCGGCCGCGGGTTCACAAGGTGAACTGACAGGGATGATGGTTATCAACGCTTATCTTAAAGCCAAGGGCGAAACCCGTTCAAAAGTGCTTATCCCGGACACGGCCCACGGCACGAATCCGGCCAGTGCGGCGCTGTGCGGCTTCAAATCGATTTCTGTAAAATCCAATGAACAGGGGATTCTTTCTCCTGAAACAGTCGCCGGGCTTATGGATGAAGATACGGCCGGAATCATGGTCACAAACCCCAACACCCTGGGGCTTTTTGAAGGAAACATCAAGAAAATCGCCGACATCGTGCATTCAAAAGGCGGTCTGGTTTACGGGGACGGCGCCAATATGAATGCGGTCATGGGGATTGTCAATATGGGGGATATCGGGGTGGATGTGATCCATCTGAATCTTCACAAAACCTTTTCAACACCCCACGGCGGCGGCGGTCCCGGCAGCGGTCCTATCTGTGTGACCAAGGAGCTTGAACGGTTTCTGCCAGTGCCTCGTGTGATCGAAAAAGACGGCAAATATGCGTTGTCTGAAGACTTTACGGAATCGATTGGCAAAATTCATGCGTTTTACGGAAACTTTGGCGTCGAGTTAAAAGCTTACTGCTATATTCTTTCCATGGGGGCAAACCTTAAAAAAGTGAGCCAAATGGCGGTATTAAGCGCCAATTATATCAAAGAAAGTTTAAAAGATGTTTTTCATCTTCCTTATGATCAGCCATGCATGCATGAATGTGTCTTTAGCGACAAAAACCAGGAAGACAACAAGGTGAGTACCCTTGACATTGCGAAGCGCCTGATGGAATACGGATTTCATCCGCCCACCATCTATTTTCCGCTGGTGGTCCA